>JAQGPD010000444.1 GCA_028293305.1 Verrucomicrobiales bacterium
GACGGGGGCGGAGAGGCTGATGGTGGTGATCAGGGCCTCGGCGCGGGCTCCGGCGGCGAAGGCGGCGAAGGTGTCGGCGACGTTGATGTTATCCTTCGCGACGAGCACGCCGTCGAGGTAGATGAAGACGCCGTCATCCGACAGCACGTCGAATTTCACATTGTCCAGAGTCTGACCTGTCGTGAAGGTGGTGCGGTAATAACTGGTGAAGCGGCTGGCCGTGGCGGGCAGCGTAATGGTGGTGCCGACGTTGCCGATGGTGGTGCCGGGGGCGAGGCCATCGATGCCGCCGACCGCGAAGGGGGCGGGGCCCTGGATGGCTTCATAGCTGCCGGCCACGCCGCCAGTTCCGAAGTTGGGGCCGTTGTATTGTGTCAGGAAATCGTTTTCGGGCAGGAACCACGCGGTCTCGAAATCCGCGTCCGGGCCGCCGGAGCCGTCAGGAATCACGCCGCCCTGGGGATTCATGATTTTCCAAACCTGGTTGTAAGGCACGATTTCGACGGGCGGGGTGTAACGCGGGGCATAGACCGTGAGGCTGACCGTTTTTCCGGAGTCGAAGTTGTCAGTGACCGTGAAAGTGATAGGCGAGTTGGCCGGGAAAGGGCCGAACGGCGTCGCGGTGTTATAAAGACCGGAGGCCGGCAGGGTGATATTGGTGTAAAAGCCGGTGCTGAGAAATGTGCCGTTCACCGTCACATCGAAGGTCATGGTGTCATCCCCGGAGTCGACCGGCGTGCCGTTGTTATTCCTGACAAGATTCGTGACCGTGGCGGCGATGGTGCTGGCCGGCGGGACGACGGTGATGCTGGTGACCGTGGTGGGGCTGATGGAGGCGGAGAACTCCACCGTGCGGTTGCCCTCATTGACCGGGAACGGGCCGAAGGTGGTGGTCACGCCGTAGCTGCCGGAGGCGGGGATGGAATTGCTATTCCAGGTGGCTCCGGCATTGGCGCCGGTGACGGTGGTTTTGAAGGTGAAGGTGTCGTCACTCGGATCCTCCGCCGTGCCGGCATCGCTGCGGACGATATCGGAAACCACCGCCTCGATGATGGGCTGGCCTATCACTTCGATCCCTGACATCCTCAGCGCCAGGCCGAGGTCGCTGGAGGTGAGGGAATTCTGGTGGAGGGAAATGGCCAGGGTGTGGGTGCCGGGGGCGAGTCCCGGGACGGTGGCGAGGACATTGCCGCCGGGGGGTTGGGAAAGATCGATGGTCGTGATGAGCGTCTCCGTGCGCGCGGCGGGGGCGAGGGCATTGAAGCCCGGCGCGTCCACCATGTTTTCCTGGGCGACCAGATTTCCATCGAGATAAATATAGACGCCGTCATCGCACAGGATGTCGAAAGTCACCACGCTCATGGGTTCGGTGGTGGTGAAGTTGGTGCGGAAATAACAACCGCGGCGGCTGCCACTGGCGGGCAGCGTGATGGCGGTGCCCACCGCGCCGACGGGCTGTCCGGCGGCGATGCCGTCCACGCCGCCGACCGCGAAAGGGCCCGGGCCGGTGATGGCTTCATAACTTCCGGCGACTCCGGCGGAGCCGAAATGCGGGCCGTCATATTGTGTCAGGAAACTATTTTCCTTCAAAAACCAGGTCGAGGCAAAATCCGTGTCCACTCCGCCGGCGGGCCGGGGCGGCAGGCTGCCGGCGAGCGGATTCATGACTTGCCAGGATTGGTTATAGTTCACCAGCGTTTTGAACGCGGTGGGCGGGTTCACAGTGACCGTGGTCTGCGTGCCGGCGTCGGATTCCGTCACGAAAGTCACAAAAGCCGGACCGGAGGCGGGGAACGGACCCATGGTGACAGGCACGCCGTAAGCGCCGCTGGCGACCGGGCCATCGCTGGTCCAGGTGGCGCCGGTGTTGTTGCCGGTCAGGGTGACTTTGAAGGAAAATTCGTCGTCGTTCACATCGACCGGCGTGCCTTTGAAATCACGCACCACATCCGAGACCACCGCGTGGATGGTGGGGGTGGTGGGAGCCAGGGCGGTGAGTTCCACGAGCAGGCCGAGGTCGCTGGAGGTGTTGGCGTTGTTATGGTTGGAAATGGCCAGGGTGTGCGTGCCGGCGGACAGGGTGGGCACCGGGACGAGGACATTCACGTCGTCCGGGGAGCCGCCGGGAAGGACGCCACCCACGCGCAGGGGGACATTGAAAACGACTTCCGTATTGGTGGCATCGACGGCGACGGCGGTGTAGGTGTCAGGCGTTCCGGCGGCGATGTTCACCGTGGCGATGAGCGTGCCGTCCAGGTAAATGAACGCGCCGTCATCGCAAACGAGGCGCAGATTCGGCTCGATGAGGCCGCCTGCCGGGACGGTGAATGTGGTGCGGTAATAAGCGGTGTTGCGGTTGGCGGTGGCGGGAACGGTCAGGGCCGTGCCCGGCACCGGGATGCCGTCCACGCCCCCGTAGGCAAAGGGACCGGCGGCCAATCCGGCATCGGCGCTCGTTAGGACGAGGGGATCGCCCACGGTGGCCGCGCCGAATCCCGGACCGTCGTAGGTGGTGAGGAATTGGGCTTCGGGAAGTTGCCAGGTGGTGTCGAAATCCGGGTCCGGCGTGGTGTCGGCGCGGGGCGGCAGGGTGCCCATGGGGTGGAGGTAATTCCACGCCTGGGACTCGGGAATGAGGACTTCAAGTTGAGCCAGGGCGGCGGACGGGAGACCGGTCAGCAGGGCCAGACCCAAACAAACCGGGGGGAGTTTTTTGGTTATTTTCATAATTTTACGGCGTGAAAAAGGATGGTGTCGGGTGGCGGTTGGAATCGGAGAAGCCCGCTGGGAATCCGGAGTCATTCACCGGAATGTGCCGCGGACCATGGAGTGCCGGCTTTGGATCGACGGTGGATCCGCGGCTGGGGGCAATGACGGGCAGGAGGCGGTCTCCGGGGGATTCATGGATTTCCTTCTGTCAGGGGTGGAGGAAGGGCGTCGGCGAAAAACAGGCGGCTTTTGCCAATGATGATTCATTGCAAATCCTGTCCTGTGACTTTTTCGACAGATTTGTCATCAAAAGGCAAACAAAATATTGGAATAATGTTGTCCGGGTATGGTTTTGACACCGTCGCCGGGCGCTCCCTCGGGGTGGAACCGGAGGAGCGTCGCCGCGGAAGCCGGGCTTCCGCGACCTGAAACGGCGCGGAAACATCGCGAAGCGGACGGGGCCGGGCCGGTCAGGGCTGCACGACTTTCAGACGGAGGTATTTCCTTGGACCGGCGGTCATGAGTTGCACGTCCTCCGCGAGGTGGATGATAGCGGAGGGCGTGGTGCCGGGTTGGCTGTGGTTCAGATAGAGCCCGCCCTCACGCCATGTCAGGAGGTCCGTGGAAATCTGCGGGATCACCTGGACCGCAGGATCCAGCACCACGGAAACCGGATAGCGCAACGAGGCGTGACCGGCGGTGATGACAAATTCCGGGCCGGGCGTGCCGAGGGTCGGCGAGGTGTCCATGGCATATTCCACGAGATTCGCCTGGCCATCGCCATCCGGATCCGCATCGGGCTGGCGGCCCTCGGCATTGGTGGAGGTGAGCAGGCGGGCAGCCCAGGTGGCATAGCTGTCATAAACTGTCAGGATCACCGAGTCCGTCACGGCCGTTCCGCCGCCGGGCGGGGTGGCGGTGATGCCGAGTTCGTAAACGCCGGGGAGGGAGAAAATGGCGTCGGTGGTTTTGTTGGAGGGAGCGGTGAAGGTGACCGTGCCGGGTCCTGTCATTTTGGCCCAATTCACGGCAATGTCCCCCGGCGCGAAAGTGCCGGGAGCGACCCAGGCTGACAGGATGGCAGGCTGCGGGAGGGTGACGACGGCGTCCGCCGGAGCCAGCACGCCGAAGGGCGCGGGGCCGCCGGGGTTGGGGGTGCTGGGCTGCCAGCTGGCTTTGTCCGACCAGGTGGTGCGCGCGGCGGTGGGATCCACCAAATCCAGGGATGCCCCGGTCCGGGTTTCCGGATACCAGGCGCCATCATAGCGGAAGTCGAGAATTCCCAGCGCATACGTGCCGGTTTGGATGCGGACGGTTTCGCCGCCATTGTCCAATCTTCCGGAGGTCCACTGCACGGCGCTCACGCCAGGATATTGCGTATTGAACACCGTCAGGTTCTGCGTGATCACCGCATAACCGCCCGGCGGGATGGTCAGGGCGGCAAAGCTGAAGGTGATGCCGTTGGTGATGGTGACATTGGTCAGGGTGAGCGGCGTGGCGCCGATGTTTTTGAATTCAATGTATTCCGCGCCACCGCCCGGCGGGTCGAACATGATCTCGGTGATCCGTAATCCATTCATGACCCCGGCGTCCGCGGTCAGGTCGCTGCCATTGGAAAAGCCGGGAGTTGGCAGGGCGAGGTAGGTGGTGGCGGGCGCGCCATCCGGGAGGCGGCCCTGGGAGACATCCGGATTTCCTGGCAGGATGATCACATCGTCCACGACCTGACCGACGGGATCCAGCAGCGCCACGGAGTCGCGGATGCGGGAGATTTTGAAGTTCAAGTGGTCCGGTCCGGCGGCGGCATCGCCATCGGCGGAAAGCTCAAGGAAGCCCGCGCCGGCGATGAAGCTGAAGGGCGGGAAAGTGCTTTGGCCGGGCTCATTCCGGAAGTCCTGGCTGAGCGAATACCCTGACAAGTCCACGGGCAGGACGTCGGGATTGTAAAGCTCCACAAAGTCACCGGTGACGATGATGCTGTTGGAGCCCAGCCATTCGTTCAGGCGCACGCCCCGGGCGGAGCCGAGGGTGCAGACGGCCGTGGTCGCGGCGCCGGGCGATGGCATGCCGAGACGCCAGTCGCTGCCATTCCGGGCGATGGAGAAATCCGTCAGTTGCGGGCCGAAGGAAAGGGTATCCAACAATCCGCCGCCGGCCGCGCCAAGGCGGAGGGTTTCGCCGCCTTTGCTCAGATTGAAGCCGAGTTGCAGCGCATTCAGAACCATGTAACCGCCGGGCGCCAGGAGCGGCGTGCCGGCCGGGAACACATACTTGGCAGGCAGCGCCGGATCATCCGAAATCGAGCATCCTGACAAGTCGGCGGGAGCGGTGCCCCAGTTCCGCAATTCCACAAAATCCGTCTGCGTGGCGGAATCGGCCAGGACCTCGCTGAGGGAAACAGTGGGCGCGTTGGGCAAGGCGGTGAAGTTGATGACGGTGGGGATCGCCTGCCAGGCGGCGGCGTCGTTTTTGCCTTCAACCGCGAGGGTGTGCGCCCCGGCGGAAAGGTTTGTCAGGACCAGCGGGGTGGCGACAGGGATTTCCGCGCTAAGTGATCCGCCGTCCAAACGATAACGATAGTGTGTGAACCCATAGGTCCAGGCGGGTTGGCTGGTCGGAGTGAAGCTGCCGGCGGGGCCGAGGTTCAGACTGACCGTGGAAGGCCAGACGGAGGCGGGGATGGACTGGACCGTGATGCCGGAAAGTGTCAGGTCCGCGCCCAGATTCCGCCCCAATGGTCCACGGCCGATGGCGGGCGAACAAAGCTGCGGCTTCAGCGCGGCGATGACCTGCTCGGGGGTCGCGGTGGCGGGATCGGTGATGAGCGCGGTGTTCAAAAGCGGATCCGCTATCAAGTTCCCGGAGGCCGTGGCCGTGACGGGCGGAGCGACCGGGAGCAGGTTGTTAATCATCGTGAGCTGGCTCAGCGCGGGATCGTAATTCCGGGTCAGGTTTTCAGCGTCGTAAATCACATTTCCTTCCAGATACATGCCCTTCCCTTCCCCGCTGACGCCATCGTCGTCGAAGTTCACCACGCCGGATCCGGTGTCGATGCCGCCGGTGCGGGTGGTGCGGACGATGGTGTTATTCAAAAGCACGGCGGAGTTGCCGTTGGGCTGGCTGTTGCCCTGCTTCATGGTGACCGCGTTGTCGCAGTCATAGAACAGATTGTTGATCACCGTGACCTGGCTATAGGCCGCATTGTCCGCGCCGCCGCTGACGGCACTGGAGCTGTCAGGGGATGATCCGTTGCGGTGGCAGTGCAGGAAAACATTGCCCTCGATCCAGGCGTCCGTGCTGTCGAGGTCCAACATATCGTCGTCCGAGCCGGTGAAGATACAGTTATAAACCTGGAGGATGGGGCCGGGCCGGTTGCCGCCGGTGAAGTCGATGCTGTCGTTATAACCGCTGGTTTTTCCGAATCGGCAGCGGCGGATCACGCCCTGTCCGCCGGCCGCGATGCCGCCCGTGCCGTGGACGGGCTCGAAGGAGCCGGTGATGCTGGGGAACTCGCAATCACTGACCGTGAAGGAACTGGCGTCGAGTGAGAGGAATTGGACGCCGGGGTTTAAAAACGTCAGGTGATCCAGGGTGACGACGGCGCCGTTTTGTGAGTGCAGCGCGGTGGATCCGTTATTGGCGAAGGTGACATAACTCAACTGGACCGTGCCGCCATTGATGGTCATGCCGCCCCAGTTCCCGGTGCCGGATGGCAGGCGGGCGAAGGTGATGCCCGCGCCCGCCGTGCCGGGGGCGGTGAGCCGGCCGCCGCTGGCGACGGTCAGGTTGGCGCCGGAGGCCATATACACCGTGGTCCCGGGCTCAATGGTCAGGACCACGCCGGTGGGAACATTCAGGGAAGCCGTGATATTGTAAGGACCGGCGGCGGGCGACCAGGTCTCGCTGGCGGTCAGGGTGCCGCTGCGGTTCACCCCCGGAGCGTCGAACCAGATTGTCAGGGACCGCGACTCGAAGACCGCGCCGGTTTCATCGCGGGCCTCACAAAGCAGGGTGTTCAATCCGGGCCGCAGCGTGATGGCGGAGCCTGCGCTCCAGGAGTTGTCAGTGGCGCCGGTGGAGCCGTAGGGATTGGTGGTGACGGCGATGCCATTCACCGTAACCGACGCGGTGCGGGCGGGGTCGATTTTTCCTCCCAGGGAACCCAGATCCGTGGCGGAAACGGTGCGGGGGAATCCGTTCTGAGGTGTCAGGGTGGTGGTGACGGTGAACTCCGTGGGCAGGTAGGTTTCGATGGTGGTGCGCCGCGTGTCCATGAACGCCTTGATGTGGGCGCGGATCGTGTTGCCATTGGGGGTGAATTGAGTGCCCATCCAGCCGGGGTCCAGCAGTTGGTCCACGGTGGCGTCGAAGCGGGGTTTGGTGAACAATGAATTCAGATAGGACCGCAGGGCTGCTTTGTATTTCCGGCCCAGCACCGGATTGCGGTAGAATTTTTCCATCTGCGGCAGGGTCGCATTTCCGCCGGGGAAGTTCGCCTCGGTGGCCTGATAGATCGTGGCCGTGGGCGGGGCGACGGAATCGCCGAGGCCAATGGCGTTGAGATTGAAACAGGTGTCGAGGTCGTGGGGAATGATGCGGCCCAGCTTGTCGGTGGCGCCGAAGTAGATGGAATAGTCATCGTCATCGCCATTCGAAAGATTGGTTTCCGCGTGGTTCACGATGGCGGCGATGGCCAGGAAACGGCACCATTCCTCCACGTCCACGGTGCCGGCGATGGTGGTGTCGAAGTTGTCGGCGGTGCCGGCATTCATGCTGACCAGCCAGTTGTTGAGGTCCGTCCAGTCGTTGACGGGGACATTGGTTTGTTTGTTATAGCCATCGTCGATATACCCACCGACCGCATAGCCGCCGGGTCCGATCACGGGCAGGGATTGCACGCCCCAGTCCGTGGCGCCGCGGATTTTTCCATAACCATTTCCGTCATCATTGCCTGGGAACCATTCCTTGATCGTGTCGCCGCCGCGCGGGATGAGGTCGCAGCAATAACCAAACGTGCGGTTGCCGTTCGCGTCCAGCAGCCGGTTCGCGCCATTGATGCGGGTGGCCACGAGCGCGGCTTTTTCGCAGGGAACGCCGGCGGCCTCGAAGAGACGGCTGGCGAGGAATTGGCTATAGGAATATTTGTAATTCAGGTTGAATGAGGTGCGGCCGTTCCATGGGGAGTCCTTGGGCACATCCATGCGGAGATTGAGCGGCGTGTCGCTGCGGCTGCTGTTTCCGCGGGCGCGGACGCCGGAGCGGTAACGCACATCGAAGCGGTCGGCGGTGCGGAAAATCACCGTGGTGTTGGGGGCGACATTGCTGGAGCGGCTGCCGAGGCCGGCGTTCCAGGAGGCATTGTCAGCGCCGGTCATGATCATGTAATACAATGGCCGGTGGTCCGTCCACGCTTCGCTGTTGATTTGATAGAGACAGTTGGCGTTTTGGGACAAAGTCGCGCCGTCCGCGCCGAGCGTCGCCGCCGGCCAGGTCCGGACGCGGGAGCCGGAGTCGGCGGCCCTCACATAAAATTCCACTACCGTGCCGTTGGCCTGCGCGGGGATAACGCCTCCGAAAACGCCATCGCCCGCGGCGCCGTCCTGACGAAGTCCATTGTCCGCCATGACCACTTCCGTGAAGACCGTGGCGGGCGTGGTGCCGGACGGCAGCCAGGTCCGGTGGAACAGGGAAACCGTGACGCCGGTGGTCAGCTCATCCTCGATTTTGGCGGTGACAAAAACTTGTTGGGTCGCATTCGGAACGGCCGGGCTGTGCACCACGCCGGAGATCAGCGGGGCGGAATCCGTGAGGGCCACGGCGGTGTTGGCCGCGCCCGGTGTGGGGACGGCGTCCGCCCAGTTCTGGCCGGAGTTATTATTGATTTTGTCGTTCCGCAGCTGCAGGGAACCGCCGCCGGGATTGCCCAATTCCGCGTCCGGGTCGGCGGTGGTCACCCATTCCAAACCGGGGTCGGTGTCCAGCGACGGCGGCACCTGTCCGGGAGTGTTGGTCGCATCCCAAACCGGCACAACACGGCGCTGCGCCCAGTCGCCTTCATCGGCGTATTCCACTTCATCCACGGTTTCGCC
>JAQGPD010000180.1 GCA_028293305.1 Verrucomicrobiales bacterium
GTTTTTGGTCATGCGCTGGCGGGCCTGGGGGGGGAGGGTGGCCCATTCGGCGGTGAGCCATTCGTTGGCTTCGGCGGGGCTTTGGCGCTGCCAGGAGCGGTAGTAGCGGTTGAGGGCGTCCGCCTGGGTGGAGGGGCTGAACATATTGCGGGCCAGATCGAGGGCGGCCAAGGGATCGGTCCCGCTGAGGACGTCCGCGAGGGAACCGCGGGCTTGGTCGGTGCCCAGACCCGGGGGCAGTTGGCCGAGCCAATCCTGCATGCCGGCAGGGTCCGTGGCGGCCCAGGAATTGTAGGCGCCGCGGATGCCGTTGGCGGCGATTTCCGGGGGTTGGGTGTTGAGCCAGGCGATGGCTTTGTCAGGCTCGATGGCGCCCCAGGTGGTGGCGAGATGCTCCACGATGGTGGCGCGCATTTCGGGATCGGAAAAGCCCTCGCTCCATTTCACGGCGGATTGAATATCGCTGGCGGCCCAGACCGTGGCCAGGGTGGAGGCGGCTTCCGTGCGGGAGGCTCCGGCGGGGAGTTCGCTGACCCACTTCGCGGCGGCGGCGGGATCGCTGGTGCCCCAGATATCCGCCAGGATGGTGGGCAGATCCGGGATGGAGCGGCGTGCGCCTTCCGGAGCGGAGCCTGCGATGGACGAAGCGGAGGAGGGCGGGGCATCCGTCAGGTAGGGGAGCGCGGCGTCCGCGGCGGCGGCGGGATTTTGTCGGGCCAGCTCGCCGATGGCGGTGACCAGGCCGACGCGTTGATTGCCGGGTTGGGTGAGTTGGGCGCTCCAGGAAATGGCGGCGGCGGGATCCACGGCGGCCCAACCGGTGACGAGGTTGTTCAACAAAGTCTGGGATGTGCTCCCGGTTTCCAAAAACCAGGCGGCGGCTTTGTCAGGAGCGGTGCGGGCCCAGCTTTGGGCGAAGGTCCCCAACGCTTCCTCTTTGAGCGGACCGCTGAGGTTTTCCTCCGTCCAGACGAAGGCCGCGCGGGGATCGCGGGCGCTCCAAGAGTCAATGGCCACGCGGATGGACTCGGACTGCGCCTGGCCGTTGGGAAGGTGGGTCCTGGCGTAGTCCAGGGAGCCCCGGGGATCGGTTAGCGACCACGCGGCCATGGCTCCGCGGAGAAAATCGAGACGGTCGGCATCGCCGGGGATGGATTGAGCCGCGGCCATGGCGGCCTGCGGGTCCTTCGTGGCGAGTTGATGGCCCAGTTCGGTCAGCGCCTGGGATTTTGCCGCCGAAGCGGGAAGGGCGCTCAGCTCCTCCAAGGACCGGCTGCGGGCGTCCGCCGCGGGAGTGGAGCGGTCGCCGGAGGGTTTCGCGGCGGGGGCGTGTTTTGCCAGGGAAGCGGTGGCGTTTTGATCCAAAGCCGCCGCGTTTTCCGCCGGGGAGTGGAGCAGGATGGTGACGCACGCCCCGACCGCAGCGCCGGCTGTGACCAGCAGGCAATTGCTCAGGGTGCTCCCATTCCGCGGAATATTCATGACCGCACCATACCGGAATCCAGTCCGCCGGGAAGTGGTTTTGGGTAACCGATTGGTTACCATCCTGGTTTTGCCTCCGGGCCGGGAATCGCGGTAGGATCCGCGGCAATCAATCCTATGTCCGCGCTTCGAATTTTCCCTCTGATTCTCCTATCGGGTTTTTTGGCCGGGGAGTCGCGTGGCGCGGCGGCGTATGAAATTCTGCATCAGTTTGCGGTTCCCGGCGCGCAGCCCATGGCGGGCCTGGTGCCGGCGGGGAACGGGGAGCTTTTGGGCACCACGGTCGGCGGCGGAGCCTTTGGGAAGGGGACAGTCTATCGTTTTTCGCCTGGAGGCGGCGGCGCGGTGGAAACGCTGGTTTCATTCAGCGGCACCGGCGGCGCGGCGCGGGGGGCGGCACCGGTCGCGGGGCTGACGGCGGGAGCGGGCGGGTGGCTCTACGGCACGGCTTCCGAAGGCGGCGCGGGCGGATTCGGCAATGTTTTCCGGGTGTCGCTGACGGGCGGCTTTGAGGTCCTCCTCGACTTTACCGGGACTGGCGGAGCGGCGCGGGGATCGGTTCCTGGAGCATTGCTGGGGCATGCGGATGGAAACTTCTACGGCGTCACGCAAGGCGGGGGAACGGGTGGATCCGGGACGGTTTTTAAAATCACGCCGGCCGGGGCGCATACGGTGCTGGCGGACTTCACGGGCAGCGGCGGTGCGGTGTTAGGGGCGGGGCCGCGCGGCGGGCTCGTGGCGCAGGGAAACGTCCTTTACGGCGTGACCGAAAGCGGCGGCGCGGGCGGATTCGGGACCCTTTTCAAAATCACCACCGCCGGGGCGTGGACGTTGATGGCGGACCTCACCGGCGTGGCGGGCGCAAGGCCGGGCGCGGCTCCGCAGGGGGGGCTGCACCTGCACACGGACGGATTGTTATATGGGGCCACGGCATCGGGCGGGACGTCGGATCAAGGAACCATTTTCCGGCTTTCCACGGCTGCCGCACCGGTCTTCACGGTGCTGCGTCATGCGGCGGATGCCACGGGATCCCAACCCAACGGAAATCTTGTCAGGGACGCGGCGGGTGTGTTGTATGGGACCACGGCGTCGGGTGGATCGGCGGGGGTGGGAACGGTCTATAAAATAACAACTGCCGGCGTGTTCACGCTGCTGGCGAGCCTGGATGGGGTATCGGCGGCGGGTGCCGCGGGAGGATTGGCGGAGGGGACGGATGGGAATTTTTATGGCGTGTCCGAAGGCGGGGGACGGGGAAACCGGGGGGGCATTTTCCGGGTCACGCCGGCCGGCGGACTTAGCGCGGCGGGCGATTTCGGGAGTGGTCAGGGTTGGTTTCCGTCGGGCGCGCCGGTGGAGGATGGAGCGGGCGGTTTTTATTTTCCACTCGCCTCGGGCGGGAGCCAGGGCGGCGGAGTGCTGGCGGGAATATCCGCGGCCGATGTGATAGAGCCGGTGGCCGGTTTCGGCGGAACGATGGGTGAAGTGCCGGCGGGCGGGCTTTTGAAAGTGGGGTCGGATTTCTATGGACTGACCGCGCGGGGCGGGGCGTCGTCGCGGGGAACGGCCTTCCGATGGAGCGCGGGAGGGGGATTGGTTTTGTTGTCAGGATTCACCAGCACATTGGGAAGTTTGTCCGAGGGTGGACTGATCCGCGGGGCGGATGGGGCGCTGTATGGCGTGAGCAGGGAAGGCGGAAGTTCCGGGCGCGGGACGATTTTCAAGCTGACCCTGGGAGGTGTCAGGACACGTTTGATTTCCTTCACCGGCACGGCAGGAGCGGCGAAGGGGCAGTCGCCGCGCGGGCCCTTGGCGATGGGGGCGGATGGGAATTTTTATGGCGTGGCGGAACGCGGCGGCGCGGCGGATGCCGGGGTGATTTTCCGCCTGAATCCCGACGGGGCTTACACCATCCTGACTCAATTCACGGCGGCGGGTCCGCGGTGGCCGCTGGGAGGACTCACGGCGGGAACGGACGGCAAACTGTATGGCACGACCTCCGCCGGGGGCGCGGCGGATGCAGGCACGCTGATCCGCCTAACGCCTGCCGGAGGGGCGTGGGCCGTGGTCGGCGAGTTCACCGGGACGTCAGGCGCCGCCCCGGGAAGCCGGCCGCTGGGCACGCTCACGGCCGGTCCGGCGGGCGCGGTGACAGGGCTGACAGCGGCGGGCGGTGCGGCGGACCGCGGGGTGACTTTTCGTTATGACGCGGCGGGCGGCTTGCGCCCCCTGGTGGAATTTTCCGGTGAATCCGGGGCCACGCCCGGCGGCGGGGTGGCGGATTTGGGGGGCGGGTATTTGATAGGAGGGGGCGTTTTTGAAAACGCGGACGGCTCCCTGCTGGGCGTGACGCCTTCCGGCGGATCCGGCGGCGGCGGTGTGGTTTTCCGCCTGACACCGGCGGCGGGGGCGACGGATTTCACGGCCTGGCGGCTGGAGAAATTGGGAAATGCCGCCGCGCCTTTCCTGGGCGATCCGGATGCCGACGGGGTGCCGATTTTGTTGGAGTATGCGCTGGGTCTGGACCCGATGCTGCCGGACGCCGGAGGGATGCCCGCGGCGACGCTGCATTCCTATCAAACCGGGGATTCCCGCCTGCGGCTTATGGTGCATCGCGATCCCGGCCGCCCGGATGTGGATCTGTCCGTGGAGGCCGCGGATGCCCCGGCGGGACCATGGACGGTGGTGGCGCAAAGCCTGAACGGAGCGCCATTTTCCGGTGCCGGATACTTCGACGGAGAAACGCCGGGAGCCTCGCCGAAAACCGTCGAAATCCGGGATATCGTTCCCCTGACCGCCGCCGCCCACCGGTTTCTACGGGTAAAAGCCGGATTATAACTGTTAGAAGTGCGGTCAAATCCAACCAACTGGTTACCATAGACACTTTGCCGAAAGCCCTTGACGTCCTACACTGATGACGAGCGCGAACTCAAACCAAACACCTCCCACCATGAAAAAACAACTTCCCGGAAAATGGCGCCGCACCGCGCTGGCCGTCGCCGTGATGACCACCGCCGCGCTCTCCCCCACGGCTTTCGCCTCCGCTCCCGACCTGGACGGGGACGGCATCCCCAACGTCGTCGATCCTGACATCGACAACGACGGCATCCCCAACGCCCTCGACTCCAACGTGGACGGCGGCATCGCAAAATCGGGGCCCCACTCCAGCAAATACATCGGCGACCATCTGAATAACGACAGCCCAGCCGAGGACGATATCGATGGCGATGACCTCAATGACGACTCGCTGGGCGAAAAGGACCTGGATGGCGACTCCCGCCGCAACGATGACAATACGGAACTGGATATTGACGGCGACAAACGCGCCGACGACTCCCCGGGGGAAATGGATATCGATGGC
>JAQGPD010000465.1 GCA_028293305.1 Verrucomicrobiales bacterium
GTCGACCCCATCCACGCGGACAAAATGTCCGCCCTCCGGAAAGCCGCCCTCATCAAATTCCAAAAGCCATTTCCTTTGCGAGGCATAACGGCCCCGGTAGCCTTTCAGGAAGATGCTAGCGTTACCGTTCCCGTCCCGGAGTTCCGGAAACCTGTGGTGAATAAGTCCTTTTGTTTCTACACACGAATCCCTTGAAAATCAGGGGCTTGGAAGCCAAGGATAGCCTTGTGATGAATCGGCGTGAAGCAATCGGTCTGGCCCTCGGAAGCGCCGCAGCCATCCCGGCCTGCAGGGAGCCGACACGGAAGGTGGTGCCGGTTCCACCAAGACCAACTGCGGCCGTCCGCAGGGAAGGGGAAGACCTGGTCCCGGTGCGTGTGGAGCCGAATCTGGAGATCCGGACCATCGCCGGATTGCGGCCCTACCGCCCTTCCGGATTTGTGGTTAGGCGGGAAGACACGGCCGGCAAAACGCTGGTGCACCACTACGGGCACGGCGGCGGCGGCTTCAGCCTTTCCTGGGGAACCTCGCAGCTTGCGGTAAAGATGATCACCCAACCGCTCAGCGGACTGGATTGCGCCGTGGTGGGAGCAGGGGTGATGGGGCTGAGCACGGCGCGCCTGCTTCAGCTGCAGGGGGCGCGGGTGACAATTTATGCCAGGGACCAACCACCTGAAACCACCTCCAATGTCGCGGGGGCTCAATGGTGGCCTTTTTCGGTTTTTGATAACAACCGCCGCAGCGGGGCCTTTTCCGCCCAGTATGTTGAGGCGGCAAAATTTTCCTATCACTATTTCCAACAATTCGCCGGTCCTGAATGGGGCGTGCGGTGGGTGCCGAATTATTACCTCAGCGCCGCGCCGCCATTGAATGGCTGGATCGGCGGGCCGGGCGGCGTGCTGCATGACCTGCAGGTGGGTTTCCAGGATTTTGCCCCGGGGGAACATGTGTTTTCCCATGGATATGCGCGCCGTTTTTATAGCATGATGATAGAGCCTGCGGTCTATCTGCGGCGGATGATGGAAGAGTTCCGCCGGTCAGGCGGAAGCCTCAGCGTGCGGTCCTTCGCGACTGCCGGTGAGGTGTTAGCTCTGCCGCAGCCGGTGATCTTCAACTGCACGGGCCTTGGAGCCGGCGCCCTCTTTGGCGATACCGAACTGGTCCCTATCAAGGGCCAACTAACTTTTCTCCTGCCGCAGCCGGAGGTGAATTACACCCTCATCAGCGGCGACCTCTACATGTTCCCGCGGAGCGATGGCATCCTCCTGGGCGGCACCTATGAAACCGGGGAATGGAGCACCACCCCGGACCTGCCGGCCAAAGCCCGCATCCTTGAAGCGCAGCGCCAACTCTTCCTTCGCATGGCGGAAATCCAGCGCAGCCGGAACAAGGTGTGATGCCCTATTTTGGCAGGGAATATCCTATTTGATTAACCCGGCAAAACGGTCTGGTCGAGTCCCTTTGACAAACACACCAAAACGGCCAGAATATCTTCATTGAAATCCACCCCATCAATTCAGACGCCCTCGAAAAAGCCCATGCCCGTTTCGGCGGTCCGCAAGGGCTTCTCCGATGCACGGCGCAAAGCATTGCGGACGCAGGGATCAATAACAATCCAGAGGGTCCGGGAAAATCAGGCCACGATGAAATCGGTGCCTTAAAACCACACTGCGGCGCCTCTCATGACGACTATCAAAAAAGTTTCATCTACTCTTCTTCAGGGCTTGGGCCTTCATAAGGGCGACTTCCTCACCGTCATGGATGAGTCGGATAACGGATTTGTTATCCAGATTACAACGGCGAGCGAAGAGGCTCTCTCCCCGCAGGACCACCAATCCGACAAGCGGGCGGCACTAGCCCGCTTTGCTGCCGGCACCGAAGTCCTGCAACCTTCCACGGATCAGGAAATGGATGATGCCCGCTACGCCGCCCTCAAAGCCAAGCACCTGAAGTAACCGGTCAGGAATGCGCCTCTTTTTCGACACCAACATCCTGCTGGATGTTTTTCCCAACCGGCTCGGCAAGGCCTCCAGCCTGATGGTGCTGAATGCATCAGTAGCCCTTGGCAATGAAGGTTGGATTGCATGGCATACTCTTTCCAACGGATTTTATATCGTGAGGCGCGAGACCAAATCTTTGAATGAAGCCAAACGGTTTACCAGGGAACTCCTGATCTGGTGCAACGTCGCGACGGTAGGCACAGCGGAAGCCGTGGCGGCTGATAACATGAACCGCAATGATATCGAGGACGCCATGCAAATGGCTGCCGCAGTGGCTTGCCACTCAGATGTGATCATCACCCGCAATCTTCCGGATTTCGTGGCCAGCCCGATTCCCGCGCTTACACCTGAGCAATTTCTGGAACGCTGGCCTCAACCGGGAGATTGATAGGCGCATCGTGGGAATAAGCCTTCGCGTTGGCATTTTCACCGGGGTTCCATAGCCTGCCGCTCTCCCCATGCCCGCCCCCACTACGCTCCCCATCTGGAAAATCCACGCCGATCTCCTGCGCACGCTGCAATCAGGAAACCGCCTCGTGCTGGTCGCACCCACGGGTTCCGGCAAGACCACGCAGGTGCCGCAGATGTTGTTGGATGCGGGCATTGAGGGCGGGGGAGGAAAGATGATAGTCGTGCTGCAGCCGAGGCGGGTTGCCGCGCGCACCGTGGCCACGCGGGTGGCTTCTGAACGCGGGGGAAAGCTGGGGGCGGAAGTGGGCTATCAGATCCGGTTTGATGATCACACCAGCGTGGGCACACGGATTTGTTTTGTCACGGAAGGCATCCTTCTGCGCTGGTTGCAGGATGACCGCACGCTTTCGAAAGTCGGCGCGGTGGTCTTCGATGAGTTCCACGAGCGCAATCTGCTCAGCGATGTCGCGCTGGCCCTCGTGAAGCAACTCCAGCAAACGGAGCGGCCGGATTTGGCGATGGTGGTGATGTCCGCCACGCTGGATGCGGAACCCGTGGCGGCGTATCTGGAAGGATGTCCTATCCTGATTTCAGAGGGGCAAAGTTTTCCAGTGGAGGTGAATTATCTGGCGCTGCCGGACCAGCGTCCTATCCATTTTCAGGCGGCGGATGCGGTGGAGCGGATTCTGCAGGATAACACTCCGGGCGATATCCTGATTTTTATGCCAGGACGCGGCGAAATCAATGCTACCCTGGACGCGCTCCGCAGCTTGCGCAGCCGCGAGCGGGTGGTCTGCATGCCCCTGCATGGCGAACTGGAACCGCAGGAGCAGGACCGCGCGTTTTCGCCTAACGCGTTGCGGAAAATCATCGTCGCCACCAACGTCGCGGAGACCAGCATCACCATCGATGGCATCCGCCATGTGGTGGACAGCGGCACCGCCCGTGTCGCGCGCTACGATGCGGAGCGGGGGATCGGAACCTTGTTATTGGAACCCATCAGCCGCGCCAGCGCGGACCAGCGGAAAGGCCGCGCCGGCCGCACTGCGCCGGGCACCTGTCACCGGCTTTGGACCGTCATCGGCCACAAGAGCCGGGAGGAACGGAATACCCCGGAAATCCAGCGCAGCGACCTCGCGGAAGTGGTGTTATTGCTGCACTCGCTCGGCATCCGGGAAGCCGCCGCCTTTGATTGGCTGGACCAACCCGACCTACCGTCCGTGGAGCGCGCAGAGCATCTGCTAACTATGCTGGGTGCGTTGGAAAGTTCGGCCCTGACCTCCATCGGCCGGCAAATGCTCCGCCTTCCCATGCACCCGCGCTATTCCCGCATGCTGATCGAAGCCAGCCAGCGCGGATGCGTGCAGGACGCGGCGCTTTGCGCGGCTTTAGTTAGCGGCCGCGACCTCCTCACCCGCGTGGACCGCAGCGACGACCGCGCCCAGGGAAAGCGGGAAATGTTCGAGGACAGCCCGCACTCCGACTTCATCACGCTCATGCGCGCATATGACTTCGCGAAGGAGAACGGCTTCAGTTTCGACCGCTGCCGCGCCCATGGCATCAATTCCCAGGTCGCCCGCCAAGTGGAGCAAACCTTCCAACAAATCCTCCACGCCGCCGGTCAGCAACGCCTCCACGACCGCCACGCCTCACCAGTCGTTCCTGACAAAAACGACGAATCCCTCCGCCGCTGCCTCATGGCGGGCTTTATCGATCAACTGGCCAAACGCCGCAGCCCCGGCCAACCCGCCTGCGACCTCACCGGTCAACGCCAGGGGCAGCTGGTCCGCGAAAGCGTGGTGCAGGACGCTTCATTCTTCGTCGCTGCAAATCTGCGCGACATGCCCGGCCGCAGCGGCCCGGATCCCCTGACACTTCTCAGCCTGGCCACCGCCGTCGAGCCTGGCTGGATCGTGGAGCTTTTCCCGCAACACCTAACCACGACCGTCGAGCACCGTTTTGATACCAAAAACAAACGCGTCGCCGCCCTGAAAGTCCTGCGCTATCACGATCTCATTCTGGAGCAATCACCCCAACAGCGCGACCTCGATCCCGCCGCCAGTGGCCGCTGCCTGGCCGAAGCCTGGCAGTCCGGAGCTTTTGATCTGCCTAACTTCGACCACCGGCTGAAGCAATTCATCGCCCGCGTCAACCTCATCCACACCACCGTTCCCGAGCTGGAATTTGCCTCCCTGGACGAGCCGGCCATAACAAATTGCCTCGCCCGCGCCTTCGCCGGCCTGACACTTGTTAAAGACGCCCACGCTGCCGCTCTCACCCACGCCTTCCACCGTCATTTGGAGAAAGACCAACTCAGCTGGCTGGATGAACTCGTTCCCCTTTCCCTCCCGGGTCCTGACAAGACCCAGCTCAAAATCTCCTATACCTCCGGCGAGCCGGAAACCAGCCTCAAACTCCAGGACTGCTTCAACCTGAAAACCCACCCCACCCTCTGCGAAGGCCGCCTCCCCGTGCACCTCAGCCTAACTACGCCCGACCAAAAACGCCTCGCCACCACAACTGACCTCCCCACCTTCCTCACCCGGGAATGGCCCAAACTCCGCGCCACTGTTGCGAAAAAATTCCCTGGCCACCTGTGGCGGTGAACGGGACTGAGTTTTAAAAAGGACAACTTTCCCCGTAGAACCTTTTGTAAAAAGCTGCTCTGCGTTCGACCTCATTGAGTTCCAACGGTAACGATGCCCATACCATTTGTTTGGCCGTAGCAGTCATATCCATGCCCATGAGCAATCTCTCACCATGGGTTCGCTTCATCATCAGCGAAAACAGCAGACTGTTCACCGAAGCGTCGGTATCCGCTATTGAGAAACCCGTGTCAGCGTATCTGTCAGGTTCAACTTTACTGACCATTCCCGCAGGTAATCCATATCGCAGCCTGTAGCAATCAGGTTTTCAACATCCGAGAATTGCCTTGAGGACTGCGAGTCCCGTGCCCAGTCCAGCTTGGAAAGAATAAGGTCCTCTTTGCTGACGACCCATACGTCGAAGTCGGCTACCCGCAACCTAACCCTGCGGCGGAACTCGTGATGCCGGAATTCCTCGTGTTTCCGTATCATCAGGTCAACCTTTGTCAGGCTCGATTGATGGATCGCATTGAAGCTGCTCTGATGAAGCACCGCCTGCCGGGCGGCATCATTGGAAACATAATAATCCGGTCCGAGAATTTCTTCGATCCGTTGTGCGTCCTTGAGATAGAATGCCACGACGAGGTCGATGTCCCGTGTCATGCGGGGTTGGGCATAGCAATTGAGAGCCATTGATCCCGTGAGCATGTAATCCAAGCCTGCAGATTCCAGCCGGGAGGTGATGTCTCTCAGGGTGTGAAGTTCCTCCGTCATCATCAAGGAACCATAGGTTAAGCCCAAGGCCTGTAAAGTCCCTGGTCAGTTTCAGACCGCCGCAGTCCTTGTTTTGTCAGCGGGGGCAATATCTGCGGCTGTGCCGGGCCCTCCATTTGTGAAAGCGATGCGGGACACTTAATCAAACCACTCCCGGGGATCGAGGCGGTAGTATTTCATAAGTCAGCAGGGGGATGTGCGCCGCAGTAAAGCAGTTATGCGGGGGGGGTGATTTCCGCGGTGAGGCGGTCGAGGTTTTGCTCGTTGCAGGGGCGGAGGATGTGTTCGAGACGCTGGGCGAAGTCGGGGTTATCGAAGTCCTGTTGCCATGTCAGGAGCGTGCCGTCGGGGGTGGGCTGCAGGGTGATGGTCAGCGTGAACAGGGGCTCGCAGGTGTGGCGGATGACGAGGCGATGGGGCGGATCGATTTCGGCGAAGACGCTCTCATTGGCGTAGTTTTGGCCGTTCGGGCCGTGCATGGTGAAGAGCCATTGGCCGCCGGGTTTGAAGTCGCAGAGGTCAAACGTGTTGGTGAATCCGGCCGGCCCCCACCAGCGGGCGAGGCGGGCGGGATCGCTGAAGGCAGCGAAGATTTCCGAGGAGGTGGCGGGGATTTCGCGGGTGGTGAAGAGTGCGCTCATGGTGAGTCAATAACACACCCTGCGGCTTACTCAAATGGCGGCATGGCGGGGCGCGGAGAAAATCTTGCGGTGGGACGCAGGGGCCGGCTTCCCCGGCCACGAGGGTAAATGAAAAATAGGTCCTATAGGACATATATGCCCTATAGGACCTATCTTATTTTCAGGTGCGCTTCAAAGTGACGTGCTCAGGCTTGGAGCGCCTGGGTGATATCCGCTTTGATGTCCTCTATGTGCTCGATGCCTAACGATACGCGAAGCATTCCGGGCAGGACGCCGGCGGAGGTTTGCTCGGTGGTGGAAAGCTGGGAATGGGTGGTGGAGGCTGGATGGATGATGAGGGTTTTGGCATCGCCGACATTGGCCAGGTGGGAGATGAGTTTCAGGCTGTTCACGAACTTTTCCGCGCGGGCGCGGTCGCCTTTCAACACGAACGAAAGCACGCCGCCGAAGCCGCGGGTGAGGTATTTGGTTGCGGCCGCGTGGGTGGGGTGATTGGCCAGGCCGGGGTAGTTCACGGATTCCACGTCAGGATGAGCGGAGAGCCATTGGGCCAGGGCGAGGGCGTTTTCGCAGGTGCGCTCGACGCGCAGGGAGAGGGTTTCCAAACCCTGCAACAGCATGAAGGAATTGAAGGGGCTTTGGCACGCGCCCCAGTCGCGCAGGCCTTCCACGCGGCAGCGGATGATGAATTGGATATTGCCAAAGGGGCCGCCGATGCCGAAGATGTTATTCATGACCATGCCGTGATAGCTTGGCGAGGGGTCGGTGAACTGTGGATACTTGCCATTGCCCCAGTTGTAGGTGCCGGCGTCCACGATGACGCCCCCCATGCTGGTGCCGTGCCCGCCGATCCATTTCGTGGCGGATTCCACGATGATGTGCGCGCCGTGTTTCAGCGGCTGGCAGATGGCGCCGCCGGCCCCGAAAGTGTTATCAACAATCAGCGGCAGGTCGTGTTTTTTGGCCAGGGCCACGAAGGCCTCGAAGTCCGGAACCGTGAGGCCGGGATTTCCAATGGTTTCCAGGTAGATCGCCTTGGTTTTGGAATCGATCAACGGTTCGAAGCTTTCCACTTTCACGCCATCGGCGAAGCGCGCCTCCACGCCGATGCCCTTGAAGGCGTTTTTGAATTGGTTATAGGAGCCGCCGTAAAGATGTGAAGTGGTGACAAAGTTATCGCCCACGGTAGCGATGTTATTGATGGCGATGAATTGCGCGGAATGCCCGGAAGCCGTGGCCAGGGCAGCCACGCCACCCTCAAGAGCGGCGACGCGTTTTTCGAAGACATCCGTGGTGGGATTCATCAGGCGGGTATAAATATTCCCGAACTCCTGCAGGCCAAAAAGTTTGGCTCCATGCTCGGAGCTTTTGAATTGATAGGCGGTGGTCTGGTAGATCGGCACCGCGCGGGATTGGGTTGCGGGATCGACTTCCTGGCCGGCGTGCAGCTGTAATGTTTCGAAGTTCATGTGGGATCGGGTTGTTGTGAAGAAGCCCGATCATGGCGGGACGCGGCCGGGGGGACAATGAGAATTTTCCGACTGTCCCACCGGGAATGCCGCGGGGAGTTCGCGTTAGGGCGGCAGGTCACTTCCTGGATGCCGGAAAGGTTTTTTGCAGCCACGCGAGGGCATCCTCCGGCCAGGCCTTGGCGTCGCGGTCGCAGCGGAGGCCGTAGCCGTGACCGCCGGTGGGATAGAGCTGGAATTTGTGAGGAATGCCGGCGGCGTCCAGGGCGGCATGATAGAGTTTGCTGCCGGGCACGAAGGGTTTGTCGTCCTCGCTGTGGATGATAAGAGTGGGCGGGATGGCGGCTTTGAGATCAAGGTCCGCGGACACATGGCCGGCTTTGTCATCCAGATAGGCGGGATAGACCAGCAGGGCAAAATCCGGGCGGCAACTCTGCTGGTCCACGGCATCAAGGTCCGCATAACTCCGCACACCGAATTGGCCGCTGGCCTTGGCGGCGAGATGGCCGCCGGCGGAAAAACCGATGACTCCTAGCCGCGCGGGATCCAGCTTCCACTCCGTGGCGCGGGCCCTGGCGAGGCTGATGGCACGCTGGAGATCCTGAAAGGCCCCGGCGCGGTTGTTAGGGGTGCGGTATTTCAGAACGAGCGCGCTGAATCCATTTTTGTTAAACCAGGCGGCGATTTCCGATCCCTCCTTGTCCACCACCACATAGCTGTATCCGCCGCCCGGACAAATAATCACCGCGGGGGCCGGGCCAGCGCCGCCGGCGATTGGCGCGGGGAAAAATGTCAGGGTCGGGCGGCTGACGTTGGTGATCCGGTGGAATCCATCATTTTTCGGCACCTCGGCCTCCGGCAGGGCAGCGCCTTGGGACGGCACGCGGCCCTCAGGCCACACGCCGACGATGGTCTGCGCCCTGGATTCCGAACCCAGGGCGAGGAGGCACATAAGCGCGACAAGATGGAGTTGGAAAATGCTCATGGAAGTTCCCTGCTCCGTTCCTGCGCGACGGCTCCGGTGCAAGTGATCCGGTGAGCAAACTGCCCCCGGCACCCGCGCGATTCCGAGGCCGCGCCGCAGTCTTGCGCCAACCCATGAACGACCGGTCGATTGCCAAGTTAGGCAGGGTGGGATCCATGCCTCCCCAACCTATGCGCATGCAATCCAGTTAGGTGGACCTATCCGTAAATTCACCGTAATCTCCCGGAAAGCCATGATTCCCGGAAAGCCACAATTCCCGGAATGCCGCGCCGCCAGCCGGGAAGCCTTGGATTGTTATTGCGTTACTGGCCTGACTTTTTGTGGCGCATGGTCGCCGCAGGATTTTCGCCAAACAGATTCCGGTAGTTGGAGGCAAACCGCCCCAAGTGGGTCACTCCGTGGGCGTAGGCGATCTGAATGAGGGAGGTATTCCTTGCGTCCGGTCGCAACAGCGCCTTGCGGACCGCATGCAGTCGAAGCGATTGAAAATAGTCGCGGGGACTTTGGTCGATGATACTCCGGAACGCGTATTCCAATTCCCTCCGGCTGACTTTCAAGGCGCGGCAGGCATCAACCACCCGCACCGGCTCGGCCAAATGATCGTGCATCCACGTCTCCGCCAAACGGACCAAGCGCGTCCGGTTGCGCAGGGAGGTGGCCGGCGTTCCACTGCGGCCGGTGAGCCCGCAAAGCAATGTGAAGCAATCAGAAACAAAAAGCGTCGCATCATCCTGGGCGATTTTCGTCTGGACCGGGGACGACGCCATGCCTTGACAGATGCGCCCCTGCAACCAGTGCAGCTGGCCGTCGATCCGCTTGAACAGGGCAGCGGGAAGAGGGCAGACGGTCAGCTGGGAAATTCCCGTTTCATCCACTCCGCTCAACGCGAGGCTGTCCCTCCAGACCTCCAGCGGAACCGCGGCCGTCAGCCAGAAGAATTCCGGCGTGGTGAATCCGTCCACTTCATTGTTGGGAGGCAACAGCGCGGCCGATCCATTCGCGGCGGACTGGCCATTCCACACCGCCGACCCGGGCCCGCGGGTCAGGCAGAAGGAGGCCCAACCGCCACGCAGCATTCCCCTCACCCGCGTGTGCGCATTCGCGTTTCCAAAGTCGAGAGCCCAGTGCCGGGTTTGAAACTGTTCGACCATCGAAAACCGCTCCTGACGTTTTTTGTAATTCACCATCAGACTCATGCCGGACACCGCATCACGGAATTCATCCGGCTCGCGGAGAACGCGCCGGTTATGTTGGATGTCTATTTGAGCACTGTTCATCCTACCTACTGTTCATTATGCGCAAAACGGATAGATTTGCAACACATAGTTGAACAATATGGCGGCCTTGTTTGCCATCATGAACAGAAGCTATTCCAAACTGACTATCTTATTTTTGCTGTGTCTTGGCTCCCTCGGGGTGGCCATACCCCGGGCGCTGTCCGCGGCCCCGAATATCCTGTATATCGTCGCGGACGATCTGGGATGGAAGGATGTGGGGTTCCACGGCTCCCCGGACATCAAGACCCCCAATCTGGACCAATTGGCGGCAGGCGGCGCGCGGCTGGAGCGTTTTTATGTGCAGCCTTTCTGCACTCCCACCCGTGCAGCCCTGATGACTGGCCGATACCCTATCCGCTATGGACTTCAGACAGTCGTCATTCCCAGCAAGGGCGGGTATGGACTGGACACCAATGAATATCTGCTTCCCCAGGCCATGAAGGATGCCGGCTATGCCACGGCCATGGTCGGGAAATGGCATCTCGGCCATGCTGATCAAAAATACTGGCCTTGTCAGCGAGGATTCGACTATCACTACGGCGCGGTCCTGGGCGAGATCGATTATTTCACCCGCGAATCCCATGGCGTGCTGGACTGGCAGCGTAATAACAAGGAGGTCCGCGTGGAGGGCTACAACACCCAACTCCTCGGGGCGGATGCCGTCCGGCTGATCGGAGAGCACGATGTCGCGAGCCCTCTGTTCCTATACCTGGCCTTCACCGCCGCGCACACCCCCTACCAGGCTCCCAAGGAATATATTGAGCGCTATGCCGGGATCAAGGATGAGACCCGCCGGACATATGCCGCCATGATCACCTGCATGGATGATGAGATCGGCAAAGTCCTCGCCGCCTTGGATCAAAAGAACATGCGCAAAAACACGCTGATCCTTTTCCACAGCGACAATGGAGGAACACGGGATGCGAAAATGACCGGCGAGGGCAACGTGAAAACGGTTCCCTGCGACAATGGCCCGCTGAAAGGCGGAAAGGGCCAGCTTTATGAAGGCGGCACACGCGTTCCGTCATTCGCCAACTGGCCCG
>JAQGPD010000466.1 GCA_028293305.1 Verrucomicrobiales bacterium
ATTTGTCGCGGGATTGTTGGCGTCCGGGGCGATGGCGCTGATCAAGGCCAAAAGCCGGATCCGGGAGGACGCGAGCATCGGAATCGTTTTCACCTCATTTTTCGCGTTGGGGTTATTATTGATTTCGCTCAACCCGGCGGGGGTGGACCGGAAGACGATCATTTTCGGAAACTTGCTATCCATCCCGGACAAGGAGGCGACCCAACTTGTTATCATCAGCGCTGTCACCCTGTTGACCGTGGGTTTGAAATGGCGGGACCTCATGTTGTTTTGCTTCGATCCCGGACAGGCGCGGACCCTGGGCATGCGCACCGGCCTGCTGCACCTGACTTTGCTGTCCCTGCTTTCCGCCACCGCCGTGGCCGCGCTGCAAACCGTGGGCGCGGTGTTGGTGGTGGCCATGCTCATCACCCCCGGAGCCACCGCCTATCTTCTAACTGATCGCTTCAGCGTGATGATGTGGATCTCCGCCGGGCTGGGGGTTTTCACCTCCGCCATCGGGGCGTATGCCAGCTATTTTTTGAATGGGGCCACCGGCGGCTGCATTGTCACCCTGCAGGCCCTCATTTTCCTGACGGTGTTCTTTTTCGCGCCGAAACATGGCCTGATCTCCGCCCGCCGCCGCGCCCGTGAAACCCGCGATGCCTTGCCCAGCGCATGAACGACCTTTTTGAAAACCTCAACAATGGCGTCATACGGGACGCGATCCTGACAGGATCCATGGTGGCCGCATTGTGCGCGGTGTTGTCGTGTTTTGTTATATTGAAAGGCTGGTCCCTCATGGGCGATGCCATTTCCCACGCCGTGCTGCCCGGGATCGTGCTGGCCTACATCGCCGGCTGGCCGCTGGCGCTGGGCGCGTTTTTGTCAGGGCTGGCGTGCTCCGCGGCCACAGGATTCATTCGTCAAAACAGCCGCATCAAGGAGGACACCGTGCTGGGCGTGGTCTTCACCGGATTGTTCGCCTTCGGCCTGGTGCTGCACAGCCGCACGGAATCCGAGCTGCATTTGGACCACATCCTTTTCGGCCATCTGCTGGGCATCCCCTCGGACATTGCGCTGCAGGTTTATGTGGTGGGTGCGCTGGTCATGCTGCTGCTGCTATTGAAACGGCGCGACTTTTTATTGATATGTTTCGACCCCGGGCACGCGCGGGTGCTGGCCATGCCGGCGGGTTTGCTGACGTATTTGCTGCTGGCACTTATGGTCATGGCCATCGTCGTTTCCCTGCAAGCCGTGGGCATCATTCTGGTCATAGCCATGCTCATCACCCCTGGCTGCACGGCGCATCTGTGGACCGACCGTTTTGACCGCATGCTGGCGATCGCCACCGTCAGTGCGGTGGTGTCCACCTTTGCGGGAATCGTGGTGAGCGTGCAGCTGGACGCCGACACCGCGGCGTGCATTGTCCTCGCCCAGGCCAGCGCGTTTGTGGTGTCTTTCCTCTTTGCCCCGAAGCATGGCTGGCTGGCCTCGAAGCGCCGCGCCGCGCGGAATTCCGCCTTTCCCTCCGCCGCCTCCTGAGCCAAACACAGGGCATGCCCAAGGAAGATTATCTCGTGACCATCGGACTCGAAGTCCACTGCCAACTCCGCACCGCCAGCAAGATGTTTTGCGGCTGCGCCGTCCGTTACGGCGATGACCCGAACACCCTGACCTGTCCGGTGTGCCTGGGCCTGCCCGGAGCTCTGCCGGTTTTGAATGCCGGAGCCATCGAGGGCACCATCCTCGCAGGCATGCTGCTCGGCTGCACCACGCCACCGCTCGTGAAGTGGGACCGGAAAAGCTATTTCTATCCCGACATGCCGAAGAACTATCAAACGACCCAGTTTGATTTGCCGCTCTGCCTCGGTGGTGGGGTGCCGCTTTATGAATCCGCCTATCCAAAGGATTGGCAGAAAAAGATCGTGCGCCCCAATCACACCATCGGCCTCACCCGCATCCATCTTGAAGAGGACGTCGGCAAATCCACCCACCACGCCGGGCACAGCACCCTGGACTTCAACCGGGCCGGAACACCGCTCATGGAGTTGGTCAGCGAACCGGAGATTGAAAGCGCGGAGGAGGCCGTGGCCTACATCACCAGCCTCCGGCAGATTCTGGTTTATGGCGATCTCAGCGACGCCGATATGGAAAAAGGCCAGATGCGCTGCGACGTGAATATTTCCCTCCGCCCGACAGGTCAGGAAAAACTCGGAGCCAAAATCGAGCTGAAAAACCTCAACAGCATCAGCGCCATCCGCCGCGCCATCCATCACGAAATCGAGCGCCAGTCCGAGGAACTGGACCTGGGCATTCCCCAAATCCAGAGCACGCGCCGCTGGGATGATGAACGCGGGGAAACCTCCCTCATGCGCACCAAGGAGGACGCGCACGACTATCGTTATCTCCCCTGCCCCGACCTCCTGCCGCTGCACACCGCCGACCTCGTGGCCGCCGCCAAAAAACGGGTGCCGGAACTCCCTCACGAAAAACGCGCCCGCTTTGTCTCCGCCCTGGGCCTGACGGAATATGACGCCGGAGTGTTGGCCAGCGAGAAGCCCCTGGCCGATTACTTCGAAGCCGCCGCCGCCGGTGCCGGAAAAGCCAAATCCATCGCTAACTGGATCATCAACGACCTCCTCAGCGCCCTCAACACCGCCGGGCTGGGCTTCGCGGAAAACCCTGTCAGCGCCGCCCATCTGCGGGAACTCGCCGCTCTGGTGGACGATGGAAAAATCAATAACGCCCAGGCCAAGGAAGTCTTCACCGAACTCTTCGCCAGCGGCACCGCGCCGTCGGACATCGTGAAAGCGAAGGGCCTGGAACAAGTTAGCGATACTGGCTTCCTGGACGAAATCATCAGCAAAGTCCTGGCTGAAAATGCGGACGCCGTGGAGAAAATCAAAGCCGGCAACGACAAAGCCATCAATGCCCTGAAAGGCCAGGTGATGAAGTTGAGCCAGGGCAAGGCCAATCCCAAAGTCGTGGGTGAACTCCTCGAAGCCAGGCTGAAAGCCTAGCACAGCAGCAGCGGCGACCCGCCTTTTCTAACCAGATCCCGCCAAAGCCCCAGGGAGTGGTCAAGCCGGACCAGCGCCACCCCGTGCCCGTCAGTTGCCCTCGGCTTCGTTGAGCTGTGACTTCAAGCGGTCCGTGTCCTTGCGCACCCGCTCCAGGAGCGACTCCGCATTTTTCACTTCGGATCGCAGGTCGTCCAGTTCCGGCCGGGCAAATTTTCCGGTTTCCACCTTCTTCAATAAATCCACCACGGTGGCTCCGGGAATCGCATAACACTCGATCCGGCCGGAGCGGGCGATATTGATCCCTATCACATGTCCGTTGAGATCCACCACCGGACCACCGCACTCGGACGGTTCCAGCACCATGTCATGTTGCAGGGCGGTCGGGAAGCCAGTGCGGTTACGGCTCAGCGGACCGCTCATCATATTCCGGGCGTCCTCCGCCAAGCCCACATAATTGTCGCCCCGCCGGCGCAGTGTGGCGGTCAGTTCCTTATCCTGCTCACCGCGGCGGATCAACACCTTGACGGTGTCGTAAGGCTTGTGGGAGGCGATTTTTTCGATGAATTCGGAAATCGTTTTGATGGACTGGCCATTGATGGAAATCAGCTGATCGTCCTTTAAAAGCCCCGCCTCGGAGGCCGCGCTGTCCTCTCCGACCTCACGGATGCAGAGTCGGCCTTCTTTGTTATCGAGGGCGATTCCAAGAAAGCCTTTGTGCGACTCATCCAGGCTCCGCGGAGCCACGCTGACCACTCCCACCGCCACCGGAAGCCGCTCCGGACCGGCTGCCGCGATGTAGCTCCCCGGCTGCGGTGTGGCACCGGTGTCCCAATCCACCGGGGTCAGTCCGGTCGCCTCCACTTTCAAAAGCGCCAGATCGTGCCTCCGGTGCACATCTGTTATTTTGACCGTCAGGGTGATGCCCCCGGGAAATTGCGCCTCCAAGTCCGTTAGGGGCTGCCCTTTGCTGTCCTGCACCTCGCTGGCTTTGGTCAGCAGCCAACCCTTCGCGTTGACGGCGGTGGCGAAGGCGACCGGCTTGCCATCGCGGACGAGCCGCGCCGTGGAATGCCTGGCGCTTTCCAGGATCGGAACCCACGCGGCGGCGGCCTCCGGCGTTTCCCTGCTGAACCGGTCCTGCGAGCGGTCGGACTCCGCCTCCGAGATGCTGTCGGAATTTTCGCTCTCCCCGGAGGATGCCGCGGTGGAGCCTGCCGCGCCCTCGTCTCCGGAGGCGCGCGGGACGCCTGACAAAATAAACACACAGCTGGCGGCCAGGGCCAAAGGAAGGAAACGAAGTGTTTTCATGCGGGGGGTAGGGATTATTTTTTTCCAAGTTTAACTTCAACTTTGACGGTTTCGGAACCGCGCTTGACCAGAAAAGTCACAGTCTCCTCCGGCTTCAAGTTCATCAGAATATCCGCCGCCGATCCCGCGTCGCTCACGGCCGTGGCATTCACTTGCACCACGGTGTCCCCGGTTTGCAGTCCGGCCTTCGCGGCTGGACTATCAGGACTCACCGCGCCGACCCGGGCCCCATCGCCTTCCGTTTCCAACACCGCGCCAAGATAGGGTCTGGGCCCTGACGGATCCGGCGGGGTGTAGGGCTCCCCGGCGGAGTCCGGTTCAGCGCCCTCCTCCTTGCCCCGGCCATCCCGGCGGGGCAGCAGGCGCCGCCCGAGTTCAAGTTGCATCTCCACGTTTTCCTCGCCCCGGCGCACGGCCACGGGCACCTGATCCCCCGCCCGACGCCGCCCGATCAATCGTTGCAGCGCATGAAAATTGGAGACCTCCTCGCCATCGAATTTCCGCACCACATCGCCGGGCTGCAGTCCCGCTTTGGCCGCCGGTTGGTCAGGAAAAACCTCCTTCACGCGCACGCCGTCGCGGCTTTCCCTATCAAACAACGCGCCGGTGATGGGGCGCGTTTCATTGCTGGAGGTGAAGGAAACCCGGCCCCACGTTTGATCCTTCAAAAGCTTCTCCCAGTCAAAGCGCAGGGTATCGATCGCGACGTGGCGGTTCATTTCCACCGCCCCATGGATGGAGGAATGGATGCCGACCAGGCGGCCTTCCAAGTCAAAAAGCGGTCCACCGGAATCCCCTCCTATCAAAGGACAGGAAGTGAACAGCGCTCCATCCAGATCCCGGCGCCACACCCTCCCCAGGCGCACGGGCGGACGTCTTTCATAACTGTAGCCACCCGGATGCCCCATGGCGATGACCCAATCTCCCAGGTTCAACATGTCTGAACTTCCCATCTCCACAAAAGGATAGTCCCCCGGCTCGGTGATGCGCGCCATGCCCGCGTCCGTCGTCCGGTTGGCCCCCAGCGAGGTGCCCTTCACGCGGCGGCCGTCGGGAAAAATGATAGTCAGGTTATTGCCTGTCGCCTGGGTGACATGGGCCGCGGTCAAAATCAGTCCATCTTTATTGATGATCACGCCGGAGCCGGAGCCAGGTTTGTCATCATCCGCGGAAGTCACCGCCACCACGCACGGCATCACGCGTTGGACCACGCCTTGGACCTTCGCCTCACGGTCCCGCATTTCCTTCACGGTGTCCGCCGCCTGCCCGTTCCCTATGGCGGACGACACGAACCCCAGGACAAACAACACAAAACGGAAAGACTTCATAACCGGACGGAAAATCACCAACACGGCGGGAGTGTAGCCGCAGGCCGCGCTCCCGGCAAGATGGGAACGCAAAAACCATGCCGGGACTGTCACCCGTCCCGCCGGTTGGAACGAATCATTTTTCGGAAATACCCCGCACCGCCATCTCGGGGCTGCCACCCCGGCCGTCGCCAGGCTGCCGCACAACCGTTCATCCGGGCAGCGCCTCAGCAACATGCCTAAGCAGCAATGTCGCTCCATCGACAACATTCGCCGCCATGACTTTCGCCCCCTCGTCCCACCGGAAACAACACTCACAAAACACAGGCCACAAGTCGGAGAACCATCCGAAATTAAAAGCTCAGCCCGCTTTTTAAATGCCCTGCCCGCGCCGTGCCCCCTGCAATTTTCCTCATTCCGAATCCCCCCACATACGTATCTTTCCCA
>JAQGPD010000186.1 GCA_028293305.1 Verrucomicrobiales bacterium
GGGGGGGGGGGGGGGGGTGGGGGGCGTCCTGCGTGGTGGCGTCGGGCGCGGAGGAACGGCGCAGCAGGGTGTAGGGGGTGCCGTCGTCATCGGGAACAGTCAGGAGAATCTCCGCGAAACCGGCGCGGGCGAGGCGGTCGGACATTTCCTTGGATTCCAGCCGCTTGGCGGGGATGACGAGGTGCGTGGCGTCCGGGGTGATTTGGCGGGAGGAGGAGATTTCCACCACATTTTTTCCCAGATAGAACAGGAAGGGCTGCGGCCCGGGATACATGGCCAAAAGCCGGGGCTCGGGGCCGGTGAGGGCAAGCATTTGCAGGGCGGGCGGGCGGATGTCCTCGTGCAGGCGCATGATGGGCATGATGACCGAAGCTTTCAAAGCGATGATCCCGGTGCACAACAAAGCGGACTCCGCGAAGAGCCGGTCCGGCCAGGCCATGCGGGCGGCGCGGATGGCCAGCAACCATAGCGGAAGGCTGCCTCCCACCATGACGCCCATGGCCAGCAGCATATTGCCAGGGGCTTTGAGGGCGGTCGCGATCACGCCCGTGACGGGGATGATCAATAACAAGAACCGCATGATGCCGCTGACCCATTTCGCCGTCGCCGGCTCCTCCAGGCCGGGATCGCGGAAGTTTTTCCAATGGGTCAGGAGGACCACGGCCAGGGTGGCGACGGGAGCGATGAGCGGCAGTTGGAAACGGGCGTGGGATTCCGGCAGCAGGGCATACACGAGACCGGACGCGAGGGAGCCCCAGCCCAGTCCCAGGATCAAGGCGCCGTCTTTCATGGGAAGCCGCGGCAGCCAGTCACGGCGCGCCTTTTTCCATAACACCATCGCGGCCAGGGCCCAGGGACAGAGCAGGAGCAGGGTTTCGAATGGCCCCAGGGGATAGGTTTTCCAGTCGATGACCGAGGGGTCGAGCCGCTTCGTGATTTGGTTCAGCCACATCTGGGTTTGGCCCGTGGCGGAGGGGTCGGCGGGCAGCAGCGCGAGCCGCGCGCGACTGGCCATGACCCAGGGCAGCGGAAGGAAAAGACTGATGGCCAGGCCCACAAAATGCGCCGGATGCAGCAATTCCCGCCATTGCCGGTTTTTCCAAAGCGCGACGACGGCGATGGCGTAAAAGAAGGGGAGGAAAACCGGGCCTTTCGCCAGGGATGCCAAGCCGAACCAAAACCCGGCGAGGAGCCAGCGGGACCATGGGGAACCGCCACGGTGCCAGCCGCCCAGCCACACCAGCATGCCGATCCCTGACAGACTGAAAAAGAGGGACTCGATCTCCGCGAGGCGTCCTTTTTCCACGGCGCCGATGGTGGTGAGGATGGCGATGGGAAGCCACCATGCGCCGGCCGGGCCCGCCAGGATGCGGCCGGCGCGCACGGCGGTGAGGGCCAGCAAGAGCACGGCGAGAGCCGAAGGCAGGCGGGCGGCGAATTCACTTTCCCCGCCCATGGCCCGGAAGGAGGCGGCGATGGACCAGTTCACCAGCGGCGGCTTGCGGTGATAGGGTTTTCCCTCGGACCAGGGCAGCACGTAGTCGCCGGTGCGCATCATGGTGCGGGCCGGCAGGATGCGGCGGCCTTCCTCTCCTTTCAATTCCATGCCGCCCAGGCCAGGCAGATAGATGACGGCCCAGGTCAGGACCACGAGGAGGAGGGGAAAAACACGTCGCATGGGAAAAGGGTATAAAACGGGGGGCTGGCGCGGGGCATGGGGCCGGGGCGCTGGCGGCAGACTGGCACTGCATCCGGCGTTTCGCATCCATGAAAAAAGGACGCCCGGAAATCCGGACGTCCTTTTTGCGGGGATGAGTCATGGGGCGGACGCTGAATGGCTCGCGCCTAACGGGTGCAGCAGCAGCTGCTTCTGGTTCTGCTGTGCTGCTGCTGTTGCGGCGTCGATGGCGGCGTCACGCGGGAACGCTGTGTCAATGAATCAGGAGACTTTGCCGTCCTTGGACTGCTCCAGGAGTTGGTCCCACTTGGATTTGATCAGGGTGATCAGCTGCTCAAGCTTGGCTTTGTGTTCAGGAGCGAGTTTCTCGATTTTTTCAGCGGTGGAGGCTTGGAGCGCGGACCATTTCGCCTTGAGGGCGGTGGCCTTTTCGCCGGTCATGCCGCCGGCGACTGCGGTCTTGGCTTCATCGAAGAGGGAGCGGAATCCGTCCAAAACGCCGTCGGCCTCGGGGATGCCGAGTTTGGCTTTCGTCCAGTCGGCGAGATCACCGGCTTTTTCCTTGGCTTGGCCCAAGGCGTCGGCGCCGGCGGATTTCGCGGCATCCATGGCGTGTTCGGCCTTCGCCTTGAGGTCAGGAGCCGCGGCTTCGGCCTCGGCTTTGACTTCGGCGGCGGCGGCTTTGGCCTTGGCGGCGGCTTCCGTGGCGGCGTCTTTTGCCTGGTCGCAGGCGGAAAGGGCAAAAGTAGCGGCGGCGGCGAGGAGGATAGGAGTGACTTTCATAGGTTTTTGGTGGTGGTGCGCGTCAGCGGCAATCCCGGAATGGAGACCATGGCGTAATATGACATGGAATCCGGGTTGTGCGCTAGACGGGAGCGCGACATTTAGCGATACATCTTTCTGGATACACCTGTAAATTTGAGTTTTTTTTGTATGGCCCTCACATCGCAATCCCCCCGTGCACGTTACATCATGATAGGCGGCTTCCTGGGCGCAGGCAAGACCACGGCGGTCGCCGCCCTGGCCCAGCACCTGACCGACTCAGGGCACAAGGTCGGCCTGATCACCAACGACCAGGGCCGCGAGCTGGTGGACACGGCCATGCTGCGGTCGCTGGGCTTCGCCACGGAGGAAATCCCCGGGGGCTGTTTTTGCTGCCGATTCAATTCCCTGACAGAAGCCGCCGCGAGCCTGACAGAGGCCAACCGGCCGGACGTGATCATCGCGGAACCCGTCGGCAGTTGCACGGACCTGGTGGCCACGGTGACCTATCCTTTGCGGCGGATCTATGGCGATTCCTATCAAATCGCGCCCTTGAGTGTTTTGGTGGATCCCATCCGCGCCATGCGGGTCCTTGGCCTGGCGGAAGGGGGGAATTTCTCCTCCAAAGTGGTTTATATATACCGCAAACAATTGGAGGAGGCCGATCTTATCATTGTCGGCAAAAGCGAACTGTTGACCAAAGAGGAAACGGAACTCCTGACCTCCACGCTGGAGCGGGAATTTCCCTCCGCGGAGGTGATGTCCGTTTCTGTCAGGGAGGAGTGGAATCTGGAAAGCTGGTTCGAGCGCGTGACCACCGGCGAGCAGGTGCCGCGCGCCGCAATGCCGGTGGATTATGATGTGTATGCGGAGGGCGAGGCGTTGCTGGGTTGGTTCAATGCCACCGTGGCGGTTTCCGCGGAGGAGGAATTTGAGGTCGGGGTTCTGTTGCGGGACCTGTGCGCCGCGGTGCAGCGTGGATTGGAGAAAATCCCGGCGGAGGTGGCGCATCTCAAGATGACTTACAGCCCTGACGAATCCCTGGGCGGCGATGTGGCGGTGGTGAACCTGGTGCGCAACGACCTCGTGCCGGAACTGGGCATCAGCCTGGATGAACCCTCGGAATCCGGGCAATTGATCATCAATCTCCGCGCCGAAGCCGACCCCTCCGCCCTTGCCGAAGCTGTGCGTCAGGCCCTGCTGGAAACCGCCGCGGCCCGGCCCGGACTGGAATTGTTATTGGAGCACCACGAGCACTTCCGCCCCGGCCGGCCGGAGCCGACGCACCGCGACGCCTGAGCGGGCGGTTGGCCTTTGCGGCCGGCGTGGAACGAATGGATTTTCCCGCCTCCCGGCTTGTCATCGCGGCAATCCTGGCCATGGAATGGGGCATGCGCACGCCGGTTCTCACAGCACTTTCCAGTCAGGCTCCCATGGATGAAATCAACGTCTGCGGCTGGGTGCGGACGAAGCGGGACGCGAAAGCTTTTTCCTTTTTGGAATTGAATGACGGATCCTGCCTCAGAGGCATCCAGGTGGTGGTCGACACCGGCACTCCCGGTTCCGAGGCTCTCCCGGAGATGACCACCGGGGCCAGCGTGGAGGTGAAAGGCCGCCTCGTTGCCTCCCAGGGCAAGGAGCAGGCCTGGGAAATCCAAGCCACCTGGGTGGGACTGCTGGGCACGGCGGGCGAAACCTATCCTTTGCAGAAAAAAGGGCACTCGCTGGAGTTCCTCCGGGAAATCGCCCACCTGCGCCCGCGCTCGAATCTGTTCGGCGCGGTCTTCCGTGTGCGCAGCCGCATGGCCTACGCGGTGCACACCTTTTTCCAGGAGCGCGGATTTTTCAATATCCACACGCCCATGATCACCGCGAGCGATTGCGAGGGCGCGGGCGAAATGTTCCGCGTGACCACTTTGCCTCCAGGTTCGGCGGCGAAACCGGAGACGGATTTTTTCGGCAAACCGGCGTTCCTGACAGTCAGCGGACAACTGGAGGCGGAGACCATGGCCTGCGCTTTGGGGAAGGTCTACACCTTCGGACCAACCTTCCGCGCGGAGAATTCCAACACCTCGCGGCACGCGGCGGAGTTTTGGATGATCGAGCCCGAGCAGGCTTTCTGCGATTTGTCAGGTAACATGGATCTTGCGGAGGCACAGTTGAAGCATCAGGTCACGGACGCGCTCACCCACTGCGCCGAGGACTTGGCCTTTTTCTCCAAATACGTGGACAGGGAATTGTTGGAACGGCTCAGGTTCGTGGCGGAACGGCCCTTCGAACGGATCAGTTATACCGAAGCCGTGAAGCTGCTGGAGGCCTCCGGTCATAGCTTCGAATATCCTGTCAAATATGGCCTGAATCTGCAATCCGAACACGAGCGTTGGCTAACGGAAAAGCACTTCCAATGCCCGGTGATCGTTTACAACTATCCAAAAGAGATCAAGCCCTTCTACATGCGCCAGAATGATGATGGCACCACGGTCGCCGCCATGGACGTGCTGGTGCCGGGCATTGGCGAGATCATCGGCGGCAGCCAACGCGAGGAACGGCCGGAACGTCTCAGCGCGGCCATGGCGCACCACGGCCTCAGCGAAGCCGACTATTGGTGGTATGCGGACCTGCGGAAATTCGGCACCGTGCCGCATGCGGGATATGGCATGGGGTTCGAGCGGTTGCTCATGTTCGTCACCGGAGTCGGCAACATCCGCGACGTCATCCCCTTCGCCCGCACTCCCGGCCATGCCGAATTCTAACCTATAAAGGCGAGGGGGCATTCCCGAGTTTCGCGCGCGGACGATGCCATCCGCGATTTCCACACCAATCCAAACCGGGTCCCGCATTACCGCATTTTCGCGTTCACATGCCTGCACTGCACCGTCCCGCATCGTCTGGTTTCACAAAGGTTCGGGCGCAGTCTCATCCCAAAAAAGCAGCGACCCGGCTGAATCTCCCGCAAAGTCCCCCCTAAAGTTCCCTGCGGAAAATATTGGCTCAGCCGGGCCGCTTTATTCAACCCCCAAGTTCGCAAGGGCGAACGTTGAAAGCATAATCGATATGGAAGGGAGGGGCAACTCTAAAGTCGCTTTCCCCAAACTTCACGGATCATTCATCACACGCGCCCTATCCGATTCGGCGGCGGTCAATGGGTCATCCCCACTTCAAAACCTCCCCCGCGGCCAGCTTGCAACCGGCCACGGGGAAGAAACCGGGCCATCATTTGGCAGGGGAAAAATCCGTGGGGATCAGAACCTCGGACTTCACGCCATCCGGCACCGTTAGGGAACCGCCCGCCGCTTTTTCGGAGGCCTCCTTGGCGGCCACCCAAACGGGATCCGCGCGGAACGCCGCGAAGGAGGCTGCCATGGCGTCCTTGGAGTCGTGGATCAGAAAATAAATGAGCGTATTCTCCGTCCCTGGCTGGCCGGCCGATGGCGTATAATAACCAAAGTGCTTCATGCCGTGTTTGCTGAACAGACCTACAGTGTGGTTGCTGAAACGATCCAGCAGTTTGGGCAAGTTGTCAGGACCGCAGGTGTAGGTGCGCAGCTCATAGACCCGGCTGGGACTGGCGGCGGTGATGGTGTCGGTCTTGGAAAAATCCGTGGCGGTCAGGAATCGGCTGTCCACCTTGTCGACCAATTTACCATCAACCTCGGAAGCCTTCTGGGCGGTCTGCCATTCCGGATCCGCGCCGAACTCCTTGAACGAGGCGTCGCGGGCCGCGCGGTCGGGGAAGGATAGCAGATAGATGAGCTTGCGGTCCGGATTTTCCGCGGGCACCCAATAACCGACATTGGTAATGCCGTGCCTGGTGAAAAGACCGACCGTGTGGTTGCGGAAGCGCTGGAGCAGGGAATCCAGTTTTCCGGGAGCCGCATAATAGGTGCGGAGCTCATAACATTTCGTGTCGGCGGCCCGGACGGGCGCGGCGGCGAACGCGCAAAGCGCGGTGAACAACGGTAACAGAATGGCGGTGCGGCGGTTCATGGGAACGCACGTTGGGGGGGATTCACCGGATTTGCCAGCAAAAAGCGCGGCTTCCATATCCGGGTTCACGGGCGGCCTTTTCCGGAGCCGGGACCAGCCCTCACATGAAAAATAAGCTAGCTCCCCGGCGTCGGAGGCACCAGCATGTGGACGCGGAAATAACGGCATTCCGCGCCGCCGAGGCTTCCTGGCTCGGGAATGCGGATCCGGATCCTGTCGGTGCCCTCCGCGGTGGGGCTCACCTCGGCGGGCAGGTCGGAGACTTCCCAATTCACCAAATCAGTGCTGGTTTCCACCACCAGCGCTAACATGGAGGCCGACGAGGATGGCCTGGAAAAGCTGAATGCCGCGTCGGGGCCGGGGCTCAGGGACAGACGCTGCGTGGCGGCGATCATGGTGGTGGCGGTGAGAGCGGAATTGGGCGGCAGCACCACGGCGGGTGTCAGCTTTTCGGTGCCGATGGCTTCCCATGCCTGCGTGTTGCTATACCAATAAACCGCGATGTTCGCCCCGCCGTAAAGCTCCGCGTATTCGACCTTGAAAGGCACGGTGGCTCCCGCGGTCAGCGTGGCATTGAAGGTGTGCCACCCGGCAATGGTGTCGGGAGTCCATTTGTCGAGGACCAGTTGGTTGTTTATCCACACCCGCACGCCGTTGTCGGAGGGCACCCAGAAGGTGAAGGTTTCCGAGTAGGGAGCTGTCAGGCTGCCCGTCCAGCGAACGGAGAAATAATCCACCGGAACGCTCGGCGCGGGCGATCCGCCGCCCCAGTCGAAGTCGATGGCGCTGTCGGTCCTGACAAGAATCGGCGCGGCGGCTCCGGGAACCAGGCCATCAAAATATTCCGCGCGCAGCCCATGCAGGGGCGGGGCGACGGTATTCCAGGTGAACGGCACGGAAGCGGAAAGACCGCCGGGATCCGTCACGGTCACGGTGACTCCATAGCTGGTGGCCGCCCCGTTGAGGATGGTGCCACTGATTAATCCGGTGACGGAATTCAGGCTCAGCCCGGCGGGAAGCCCCACGGCGGACCATGTCAGAGCATCGTCGTCAGGATCATTGGCCAGCACTGAAAAACTGACAATGGAGCCGCGGATGGAGGTTTGTGTTCCGGGATTCTGCAGGGTCGCCGCCCGGTTGGCCGGAGGCGCGGAGGTGCTCCAGGAAAATGTCGCCGTGGAGGTGGAGTTTCCATCAAAGACGCTCACGGAAGTGTTATTGGAGTCGCTGGCGGCGGGGGATACGGTGCCGGAAATCCTGCCGGAGGCGGCATTGATGGACAGGCCCTCGGGCAATCCGGAGGCTGACCAGATCAAGGGATTGGATTCCGGATCCATCGCGATGGGCTGCAGGGAAACGCCGCGGGTCCGCACCGATGCTTGGTCACCCGGACTGGTCAGCACCGGGGGCAGATTCTGGCCGGAGGTGCTGGCCAGAGTGAAGCGGGCGGGGGCGATGGCTTCCCAGGGCTGGGTATTGCTATACCAGAAGACGGTGATGTTGGCGCCGCCGTAAAACTCCGCATACTCCACGCGGAAGGGCACGGACACATTCGCGGTCAGAGGCAGAGTGAAGGAATGCCAGCCGGCGATGTCGTCAGGGGTCCATTTGTCCAATTCGAGTT
>JAQGPD010000540.1 GCA_028293305.1 Verrucomicrobiales bacterium
TTGTGAAAGACGGCATCCTGACTGAACAACTAAGCCAGACCGGCTGGGACACCGCGCTTTTCAAAGCCGCCTTCGCGCGCGGCCTCGGCGCCCTCCACGCCTCCCTAACACTCACAAAAACAGAGCCCGCCCTCGCCACGGACATCGCGCGCCTTCTCGAAGGTTCCGCCACCTCCCTGCTGCAACACAGCCGCGGACCCACCGGCGAATACGGCCTCCAATGGCAGCCCGGCGCCAAGGACCAGGAGTGGAACTTCAATACCCAGCTTGCCGCCCTGACAGAACTCACCGCCACGCTCAGCCTCGCCTCCCTTCCTCAGTCCACCCCCCAACCCGCAAACTAACAATCCCCCCATGATCCCCAAACGCTTCCTCGGCTCCCTCGAAGTCTCCTGCATCGGCCTCGGCTGCATGGGCATGTCTGAATTCTACGGCACCCGCGATGACGCCGCTTCCGTGGCCACCCTCCACGCCGCTCTCGATCTCGGCGTAAACTTTTTCGACACCGCGGATGCTTACGGCCCCCACACCAACGAAAAGCTGATAGGCGAAGCCATCCGCCACCGCCGCGATGAAGTCGTGCTCGCCACCAAATTCGGTTATCTCCGCACGCCGGAGGAACCCGGAAAAAAAGGATTCAGCGGCCGCCCGGACTACGTGAAAGCCTGCTGCGACGCCAGCCTGCAACGCCTCGGGGTGGACACCATCGACCTCTACTATCAACACCGCGTGGACCCCGCCACGCCCATTGAGGACACCGTCGGAGCCATGGCGGAACTCGTCCAAGCCGGCAAGGTGCGCCACCTGGGCCTATCAGAAGCCGGCCCGGCCACGCTCCACCGCGCCGCCGCGGTCCACCCCATCACGGCATTGCAGACGGAATACTCGCTCTGGACGCGCGACGTGGAATCCGACGGCATCCTGAGCACTTGCCAGGAACTCGGCATCGGTTTCGTCGCTTACAGTCCGCTCGGCCGCGGCCTGCTCAGCGGACAGATCCAAAGTTTCGATGATCTCGAGGCCGACGACTACCGCCGCAACAACCCGCGCTTCCAAGGAGAAAACTTCGCCAAAAACCTGGAACTGGTCGCCGAAGTCAGGCGTCTCGCCGCAGCCAAAAATTGCACTCCCTCACAACTCGCGCTCGCGTGGGTCCTGGCGCGGGATCCGCACATCGTGCCCATCCCCGGCACAAAGCGTCCCGCCTTCCTGACGGAAAATACGGGCGCCGCCGGGGTCGTTTTAAGTCAGGATGAATTCGACCGAATCGCCACTGTTTTTCCCCTTCATGCCGCCGCCGGGGACCGCTATCCCGCCGCGGGAATGGCTGCGGTCAGCCAGTGAATCCACCCCTTAAAACGCAAAACCAAACGTCAGATGCAAGGCCCCCACGGCCTCGCCGGGTTGACGGTCGGGATTGAATCCGTAGTCCACCCGCAGCGGACCGATGGGCAATTTATAACGAATCCCCATACCCACCGCGTAACGCAAGTCATCCACGCTGAAAATCGAGGAATCCTCCCGGCTCAGACTGCCCGCGTCCGCAAAGGCGGCGACCTCCAGGTTGGCGATGATTTGATAGGACAACTCGGCATTCAGCACCGTCGTCGCCAGGCCTCCCAAAGGCGTGCTCCCCCGGCGGGACTTCGGCCCCATCTCGCGTTCCGCAAAACTCCGCACGGTGGTTCCGCCGCCATTGAAAAGCCGGAGGTCGATCGGCACATCCTCCACGTCCCCGCCGGTCGAAAGCGACGACGCCCGCGCACTCACCGCCACCCGCCACGGTCCGCCCAAGGGATGATACCATGCCGTATTCAAATCCGTCCTGACAAAGTTCACGTCCTCCTCCCCACCCTGGTCGAACCCGCCCTCCACGGCCACTCCCGCCAACCAGCCGGAGCGCGGATTCAGCGGATTGTCCCGGTAATCCAGGGTCAGACGCCCACCCGTGGTCAAGGTTTCATATTCGTCAGGACCCAGCTCCTCGAATGTCAGGACATCGCTTTCGGAGGCATTCAGACTCGCCCCCGAAAACAGCTCGCCGGTGATGTGGCGGTTGAACCTTCTTGTCAGGGTCGGCCGCAGTGAAAGACTGACGCGGTAATAATCCTTGAAAGTGAAAGTCTCCAAAGCGAGGGCCGCGCCCAGGGAATTGCGCGTTCCAAAAATCGCCGGATCCGTCCATTGCAGGCTCCCATTCAGACCGGTCCCCCGCACCTCCGCACGCAGGCCCACGGAGTCTCCGGTATCGCCGAAATTCACATGCCGCGCCTCGATCCCCGCGATGGGACCGAAGAACGTTTCATAGCCGCCGAAGAAACCCAGCGTCTTCGGTTTGGCCTCCTCGCCTTTGATCGAGAGCGCCATGGTATCCGGTCCCAGCACCACCGGTTCCACATCCAGCCGGCTGAAAATCCCGGTGTCCAGCACCCGCCGGTGCAGCAGATCCAGGGACTCCGGATCATACAAATCCCCCGCTGCGGAACGGAAAACGGAAGTGGCCACGCGCGTGGCCCCATGGCTCAGTCCCGCCACCGGCCGCACCTCGGTCACGCGGAAAGGAAGGCCCGGACTAACCGTCAGGATGGCGGGTATGACCCCCGCCGCCTCCGCCGCCCGGGGAGCGACCGCCGTCACTTCGGCGGCATACCAGCCCCGGCTTTGCAGGTCCCCTTTCACATCCTTCCTGACATTTTCCAGGGAGGCCTCATTGAAAGGCTGACCGCTCAGGGCCAGGATTTTTTGATTCGCCTCCTTGGAAAGCGGGGTCCCGTCCCCGGCCACCGACACCGTGCCGAACAATGACCGCGGCCCCGGCGTCACGCTGATGGCGATGTCCATGGACCCCGCCGCCACATTTTCCGTATAGACCGGCGGCGCGGCGGTCGCCTGGAGATAACCATCCGCCTGCAGCTTCCTGACCACGAATTGCAAACCGTCATCAAGGTCCGCCTGAACATACGGCAGGCTTTTGGCAAGGCGGCCCTCGCGCTCGCGGGTCTGCCTCGTGACGTAGGGCCGCAGGACGGATTCCTCGGTGGCATCCACCCCGGTGATCCGGATTTCCCCCACGGTGCGGCGCGGCCCCTCCTTCACGTCCAACACCGCTGTCCGGCCCGCCAGCCGCCAGTCCACGGCCGCCTGCGGATAGCCCATTTGCAGATAACGCTGCGCCAGAAAAAACGCCAGGTCATCCGCCAGCGGAGGGGAGATCGCCTTGTCCCCGGCCAGGGACAGCTGCGTTTCCAACACCAGCCGGGAAGCGGTCGCCATGGATTCACCCACTCCCGTCAGCTGCAGGGGAATGCCCTCGATGACAAGGTCGCGCGGAGGTTGCGCCGCCGCCGGCAGAGCCAGCGACCAGCACACCGCGGCCAGTTGTAAAAATCGTTTCATCGGAATCGGATCAGATAGTGGAGCAGGCCGCGGAAGGTGCCGCTTTCCGCGACTTTTCCTATCAAACGCCAGCGCGGATTGAGTTCATAGATCGCCGAGACCCCACGCCGGGCGGGATCGCTGCCAAACACGGAAACATCGAACGACAGCCGCGGCGGCTCGTCGTCATCATCGCTCAGCGCGGACTTCCGGAATAGCTTGCGATAGGTCTGTTTCAAAACCACAAAAGCCGCGCGCCCCGCCGCCTCGTCGCCGCTGGTGGTGAGGTCGGAAGTGGTCACGCCCGTGGCCAGGAGCGAGGCGATTTCCCCTTCCGGCAACGGCGGGCTGGAGGTCAGCCTAACCTTTGGATCCAGGGCCCGGCCCTGCACAAAAACCTGCACGATGCGGCTGCCGTTGATGGACTCGCCCGTGACATCGATCTGCGGATCAAAGGGTGCCTCCTTCGTGAAAGTGATCGCGCCTTCCGTGATGTTCAGCCGGCTGAAAGGCAGGCGCAGCCACATGTCCCGGAGCATCACTTTCCCTGTCAAATCCGGCCTCGCGCCCGATCCTGACAACCGCAGGTCCGCCACCGCGTTGCCCCGCGCGACATTGCCCATGAGTCGCACGGGATCGCGGGTTTTGATCGCGATATTGAAGTCCCACTTGTCCAAAGGCGCGGGCAAAGCGGGTGAGCCCTGACGGGAAACGGAGGTGGCCGGAGGCGGCGGGGGAAGATCGTTGGGAAGTGATAGCGGGAGGAACTCGATCTCCTTGAAGACCCTTCCCCTGACCAGGTCCACCTGTCCCGTGACGGCGGCTTTGGATAGCAAACCACGGCAGGTGATGGCCGCATTGGCGCGCAGGGAAATGTTTTCGTCCCGGACCAATAACACTTCATCCGCCGTTACTTTGAAATCGAGCGCGGGATCCGTCGGCCGCTCCAATCCGGCCCCGCCCTGGATGCGCAACTGCCCGCCCGCCAACAGCACCGACGCTTCATCCAGGGTCAGCCGCTTTTCATTCACGCGGGCTTTCATCACCAGATTTTTCACGGTCGGCAACGCCGAGGAGGTGAATGCCGCCTGCGAGGCCGCCACGTTGGCGCTGCCCTGCCAGACCGGCGATCCCAGGGTTCCACTAACAGTCAGGTCCGCCGCCGCCGTGCCCGCGATGGAGCGGAGTTGAGGCACCCATGAAGGCAGAAACGCGAGCGAGGATGACGGAAGTTTCAGCTTCGCCTGCAGCGGCAGCTTCTTCGCCTCCTCCGGTTTTTCCAGCAACGCGGGCGCATCCAGCGGCAGTTGCGCGGTGAGCTCCAAGGGCTGCAATGGCTTCTGCAAAGCCGTGCCTTCCAGCACCAGCCGACGATCCCTCACCGTTAGTGACAGCTTGACGGACGCCGGGTCCAGCGATGGACCTTCGACCGGTTTTGTTGGACGCAGTCCGTTCGCCTCCACGGTCAGCGCGCCACGGAGCGATTCCAAAGTCCCGGAAAAATCCCCATCCGCATCCAACCGGCCCTGCACGGGCAATTCCTTGCCCAGCGCGGAGGCCAGCCTGGACGCCTCCAGTCCATCGATCTTCAATTTCAAAACCAGCGGCGAATTCACCGGCACCTTGCCCGCGTTCCATGGCACGCGCGCCTCCAGGCCGGCCAATAATTGATCCTTCAAAAACGCCTTCAGGCCCGGCACATTCAAATGCCATCCATCCCATTCCGCCGATCCCTCCGCCCGCCATGGACCCGCCGCCGCTTTCAGTCCTGACACCTCGATGGTGCTTCCGCTTTGCACTACTTTTGCGGATGCGGACAGCACCTCGGGCACCGTGCCCAATTTCAAACCCGAGACCAACAGCGCCCCGGTGCTGTCCATTTTCAGCGGCTTCAAAAGCCCGGAGCCTTTCCAATCCACCTCCACCCGCCCGGCCCGCAATGGCGGACCGCCGAACTGCGTGCTCCATGAGGATGCCTTGGCGACGTCCGGCATTCTCAATGCCAGGTCGCCGGAAACCGGGGTTCCCTCAGCCGCCAGGCCCAGCGTGCCGGTGGCATCAAGCCGGTTTTCCGCATCCAGCCTGACAGAAAGTCCATCGATACTGACCAACCCGCCGCCCATGCCCGCGCGCAGGCTCATGGAGTCCAGCGCGGCATCACGCATTTTCAATCCGGTCACATCCACCACCGCCTGGCCGGTCAGGCCGGAAAAATCGCGCGCCGAGATTTTTGTCAGGGAGCCGCCGGCCGATCCGGTGGAAAGGACCTTGCCGGAGTTCGGCCAGAGTGTGCCGGGCCGCACTTCGGCCGGGATTTCGGACAGGTCCGGCGCCTCCGCCTTCCACTCCACCGAAAACACTTTTTCGCCTTCCAGATTCAAACGTCCGCTGGCCGTCAGACCATTCGCGGCATTCAAACGCACCACCGCTTTTTCCAAAACCACCTGCGCGCCACTCATCGCCACCAGGGTCTCCGCGGACTCCACAGGCACGCCTTTCACCTTCAATCCTGACGCTTTCACGGACACTCCGGATTGCGTTAGTTTGGCGTCCGCAAAACCGATCCGACCCTCCGCCGAGGCCTGCCCTGACACCTCCGCCTCCGCCGGCACCTGTGCGGCCAGATCGGGGACCAGGACGGTGAAATCCAAATCGCCCGGCACTTTGGCGATCCCATCCCAACGCGGCGGAAGCGCCGCCTGCGCTTTTGCCGACACGCGCCCGGTCCCGCGCGAAGCCGTCAAATTGGTCAGGACAAAGCGGCCCATGGTCATGGCGCTCTCCATCTGAATATCCGTCAGGGCGAATGGCCCGGTCTCGAACCCGCCCTGCTCCAGGCTGAGTGCGGTTTCCAGATGATCCGGTTCCAGCACCGGTCCCTTGGCCGCCAATTTCAGTTTTCCAGCGCGCCATTCCAACTCGCCGGCGGGCACTCCCCAGTATTCCAGCGTTTTTTGATTGATGCCGGAAATCTCCAAATTCAAATCCGCGGTCGGCGTGGTGAACCAGCCGCCGGCCCGTCCTTTCAATTCCAACCGCGTGGGACCCTGACGGAATGCCAGTTCCAGCGCGCCTTCGTCCTTCGACAAGTCAGCCAAATCCAGGGCCAGTTTTTCGATCAGCGTTTCCGGTGCCAGGGTCGTGTTTTCCAGAATCAGCCGCCGCGGCTCCATGCGCGTGATGCCGTTCACTTTTTCCATGCGCGGGGCTCCGGGAATGTCCAGCACCTCCACCGAAATGAACCCCGGCGCGGCGGGACTGAGCAGCAGGGAAAAATCCCGAACCAACAAAACGTCATTGGCCAGCTTCATCCGCAGATTCAAATGCTCGATCCTGATTTCCGGCAAAACCACGTCCGGCAACTCCGGCTTTTTGGCAGCGCCGGAAGGAGTGCTTTTCGGTTTCGGCGGCGGACCGGGGCGCGTCATGTCCATCTCCACATCCGCATCCTGGATCACCAATTTTTTCAAAACCTGTCCCGGACCGCCGCCGCGCAACGCCCACAAATCATAGTCCACTTCCGCATGCCGCATGGTCACCGACCGCACCTGCGCGGATTCATTGCCGGTCAATTTCACTTCATCCAGCTTCAGCCCCGTCAGGAGAGTCCCGGAACTTTTCCAGGATCCACTCAGCCCGGCCTCCGCCAGCGCTCCCGTTCCGAAATGTTGCAGGGCCCAGTAGCCCAACGGCTTGAAAAAAATAACGAGCAATACAATCAGCGCCGCCAAAACGACGAGGACACGCCGGAGCCATCGCCGCCGCGGGCGCGGAGCCGGTGAAGCCGGAGGGGGGTTAACGGCAGTCATGGACGGCCCATCGTGCCGCAGAATGCGCGAAGATCAAACGACTTGAAGTATTTCTCCGCCACGAAAACTCCTGGCAGCCCGGCCCGCTCTGTGAAAGGATACCCGCGTCCTCCCACGTTTTCCACGCGCACGCCATGTCTGAACCCGACACCACTTCCTCCGTTTCCCCCATCACTCCCGAGCCCGTCCTCGCGGAAACCCACACCAGCCTCCCGGCCGGCCACCATTCCGAACCCGGGGCCCACACCCTCACCATCCGGGTCTGGCCGAACATTCCTATCCTGTATCCCATGGCCATCGCCGCGCTGCTGTGCGGTATTTTCAGCCTGCTCTTCGGGATTGATGGAAAACTCAAGGAACTCTCCACCCCACCCGCGCCGCAAACCGTGACCCAGGCCAGCGGTGCCGTCACCACCGAGACCCCCACCGCCATCCAGGTCAGCTACAGCGAGATGGCCCATCGCCTCCAAGTGGAGCAGGTCATCGCCCTGGTCTTCCTGGCCGCCTTCGCCTACACCATGGTCGTGGTCTGCACGGACATCATCCTGACCTGGGCGCTGCTGGGGGTCGCCGCCGCCACGATTTTGGGAATGGGGCTGTTTATTTTGAATATTTATTACAATTTCCTCGGCGGCTTCTTCAATTTCCTCGTCGGGTTCATCCCCATCGCCAACGCCCACTTCTACTTCGCTATCTTTGCCATCTGGGTGATCCTGATGGTTTCCGCCATCATCTACGCCCGATTCCACTATGTAAAAATCGAGTCCAACGAAGTGATCGTGGTGGGCGGGGTGTTGGACAAGCGCCGCCGCTTTTCGACCATGCGCATGACCTACACGAAGGAAGTGTTCGATGTCTTTGAATACTACCTGCCCTTCGTCCGCTCCGGCCGCCTCATCCTCCGCTTCACCGGCGAATCCGAACCCATCGTCATTGACCATGTCATGCAACTCGACCGCGTGGTCAAGAAACTGGACCACGTCACTGCCACCCTGCAGGTTTCCGCCGAGGAATCCAGCAACTGAAAGCACGCGCTCGTATTTCAAACCGCCACCTGCCGGATTTCGGGACCACCCGGAGCCGGCAGGTTTTTTGTTGCCCTGCACGCCCCTCGGAAGGCACGGCCCGCGCTACTCCACAGCATTCCGGCAAGAGCTTCCTGTGGAGGTTTACCTATCCGTCCTATCCGTCCTATCCGTCCTATCCGTCCTATCCGCCAGATCCGACGGATCCGTCCCATCTACCCGATCACCCTCCTGTTCCCACTCAGAACTGGAAGTAAATAAAGTCACTGCTCGCCGGACTTCTCAGCAAAATAATCCCAAAATACAGCACCAATCCCAGCGCCGCCAGCCCCACCGTCCATCTCCAGCCCGGGTAGTGCGCCTCCACCGCCTCCGTCCGGCGCGCCAGCCAGCGGTCCAGCAGCGGGTGCAGATAAAGCGGGAACGCATACAACAAAGTCTGCGCCACAAAAAACCAACCCATGCGCCACTGGGCGGCATCGGCCGCGAAGGGGTTCAGCGTGAAGTGTTTCCACAAATGCGGCACGCTCTGCTCGCGGAACATCAGCCAGCCGATATGGATCAGGATAAAAGTCAGGGCCACCCGCAGCACCTTGGGCATACGCTCGGGCCGGAAAGCCTCCGGGGCCTTTGACCACAGCATCCACACCACCAGCAAAGCTCCGTGCCACGCCCCCCACATCACATAGTTCCATGCCGCCCCGTGCCAGAGTCCGCTCAAGAGAAAGGTCAGCATCACATTCCGGCATTGCATCGCCAGGCGGCATCGGCTGCCACCCAGAGGAATATACACATAGTCCCGGAACCAATTGCTAAGGCTGATATGCCATCGCCGCCAAAAATCCTGCGGCGATTCCGCCAGGTAGGGATGGTCAAAATTCCGGCAAAGCTCGAATCCCAACAACCGCGAGCAGCCGCGGGCAATGTCAGTATACGCTGAAAAATCCGCGAAAATCTGCACCCCGAACGCAAACACCCCGCCCCACAAAACGGGAAAACTCGGATTGTCCAAAGTGAACACTTTCCCCACCACCATCGCCGCATTGTCCGCGATCACCAGCTTCTTGAAAAAGCCCCACAGGACCAGCACCACCGCGCTCCGCGCCACCCGCGCGTCAAAAACCCGAGGCATCTCAATCTGGGAAAGTAAAAAATGAGCCCGCTGGATCGGCCCCGCGACAAGATGCGGAAAGAAGGAAACGAACAGTATATATTCGGAAAGCGATCGCCGCACCTCCATCTGCCTGCGGTAGACATCCACCACATAACTGGCGCTTTGGAAGGTATAAAAAGAAATGCCAGCCGGCAGCATCACCTGCAATAAGAACGGATGCGCTTCATGCCCTGTCAATTTTTCCACCACCGAACTGAAGGAAGCCGAGAAGAAATTGAAGTATTTATAAACGGCCAGGATGCTGAAATTCGTCACCAGTGACAAGGCCAGCCATCGCTTCCGATGCTCCGGCCGGTCCACCACGAGGCGTGCGGCATTGAAATCGATGACACAGGTCAACAGGATGAGGATCAACCACCAAGGTTCCACCCATCCGTAAAACGCGAGGCTGGCCGCCAGTAAAAACCAGTTCTGGGCCGCGCGCCGGCGGAGCGCCCAATACAGAACAAAAACGGCCGTGAAAAAGACCAGATAGGACAGGCTGTGGAATATCACTGAACAGAACGGAAAAGGTCTTAAGGGGAAGGCGTCGGAGCCGCGGCCGGAGCGGGCCGGGGCGGCACGGGAAGACAGTGCTTCACCCTTTCAAAAAAGATATGGGTATACTCCGCCATGGCGTGTTTCCCGAGATGGTCGCCATCGTGATACATGGATAAAGTCAGGCGGGGATCCTCCGTTTCATCGATCAAAAGATGGCCCTGGCTCTCCGCCCAGGTCCGGAAGTCGGAGGTGTATTCCACCAATTCCTTGTCCTGGAGAACCACGTTTTTTTCATTCGGTCGGCGCTTCACGCGATAGAAGATCAAGCGCATGCCTTTTTCCTTCGCCAGGTGATTGAATTTCTCGAGAAAGTTTTTAGCGGGATCGATGGTGAAGAGTTTGAAGTCCGTTGGCAGGATATCATTCGCCACGGCTCCGGCATCGAAGACGTCCGCGCGGAGATTTTGAAAGTCGAACAGCGCATTCAACTGCTCCTGCAGCTCGGTGTCCCCGCTGCGCCCGCGTCCGACCCCGCCAATGTCCAGCGCCGCATCGCTGATTTTCCCCCGGAGTTTCAAGGTCAATTGCTCCGGCAAATAAAAATCCAAGGGGGAGCGGGGCGCGATGCCGCCCTGCCGCTTGGCAAACTCCAGCAACTCCTCGTCCTCCGGCTTCATGAAGGTGCGGGCGGTCTGCAGCCGTTCGCCCTCCAAATTCAGCCATGGCGCGGTGAAATCAAAATCCCGGTAAAAAATGAACACCACCTTGGGAGGCGGATTCAGGGGAGCGGCGAAGTTTTTAAGCTTCAAATACCAAACCAGGCTCCGGGTTCCGCCTTCCGCCACATAGGCGATGGAATTCGGCTCCGACATGTCGTCGAGCAATCGTTTGTCCAGCCTGGTGTTCAGCATGGAGTTGCCGATCATCACGACATCCGGGTTTTTGCGCGCCGCCTTGTCATAACGTTCCTGGTCGAAGGGAACGGGCTTCACCTTCTGCGCCCCCGCCTCCCGGGGCAGGAGGAGCGGTGCCGCCAATACCGCACCCAACAAGACCACTGCTTGTAAAAGCTCGGAACGGGATCGGGTGGCGAAATTCATGAACAGTGGTTTTCACGGGACAGGGATCCGTCCGCTCGGTTCCATGTTTACACCCCGTCCCGGGTCCCGAACAAGGCGGTTTTCACGCGACTTGCTGGCAATGGTTCCGAGACTGCCGGCCGATATCTCCCCCCTTTCCGGCACGTGGTGATGCTTTCACTCCCCCAGTCCAACTCATGCGCCGGCACCACGCCAAATCCGCAGCGACAAAAAAACCCCCACCAGAAAACTGGCGGGGGTTTTTCAGATATAATAAGCTTCGTTATGCTTGGCTTACTGAACCACGTCGAGGGAGTCGGTGGCGGCGTTGTAGTTCAATTTGCTCACAGCGGCGGTGGCTTCGGTGGAGCTCATGGGAGCGTAGAACTTGGTGGAAGCGAAGGCGGATCCAACGCTGCCGCTGACACCAGGGGAGGTGGTCAGCGCGGTGGCGATGGTAGCGGCGCTAGGGGAAGTCACCGTGGCACCGGCGGCGCGCAGGGAGGAGTAGAGGGAAGCGATGCTCTGGGCGTTGCGCTTGTTCTTGGCGGTGGTGCTGTTTTCGAACACACCGGACATCGCGGGAATCGCGATGGCGGCGATAACGCCGATCACGGCGATGACGACGAGCAGTTCAACGAGAGAGAATCCTTTTTTGACGTTGGTTTTGATCAGGTTTTTCATTTTTAGTTCGGTTTTAGTTTTGGTATTTCTTATCTTTTTTTTCAGTATGGTCCATTTGGACACGTGAAAATTAACACCCCAGGAATTAAAATCAAGAAAATTTCCATAATTTTAAGAACTTTAAGCAATGTTAAGTATTTCCCGCTTGTTCAGGCTCTGCCTTTTACGGGCATCGCAACGCGCACTTTTGATAGGAAAATCCCCGTTTCATATCCAATCTTCCCGCAGGCTGAATTCCCTGACACCGGATCCCCCGCAAGACGGGGCATTCCCTGGCATGCCCCGAGGAAACCAAGCTAATCCGCAGGTCGGCTGCACCGCATTCCCACCGCGCGGCTGCCCTCCAACAGCCAGCCGCAGTCCGGCAAAACCCTCCGGCCGCTCCGGCTGATTCTACGAAAAGGCACCACCGGATCCGACTCCAAATTTTTTATAAAACCGGCTCATCAGCTCCGTTTCCCCCTGCCCCCGGGCACCCCTCACACTTCCCGCGGGCCCACCACTCCCCCGGCCGCCGGGTTGCCTGATCGCTCAAACGCCAACGCCCCGGCGACGTCCACGCACCTGGAAGAGCCGCACTGACCACAACTGTTCTTTTGAAAAATAATATTGACAGGACCGCCTCCCTGTTAGAAAATTGAACTATCGTCAAAAACGCCTGTCTCGTAAAATCCGATATCTCATCTGAAATTCCAGTCCGCGAACGGCTTTTACCCTGCACCCATACTCCAACCACCCATCCATCCATCCATCCCTCGCTCCACCCATCTAGCCATCCATCCATCCATCCAGCCAGCCAACCCACCCACACCGCCATGTCCGCCCCACTCCCCACCCCCGCCGCCCCCGCCTTGCCGACTGAAATCACCATCATCCTCGACCGCTCCGGTTCCATGCAAAGCATCCTGAATGACGCCATCGGCGGATTCAACGCCTTCCTCGCGGCCCAGCGTCGCCAGCCCGATTGTGAAACCACCCGCCTCAGCCTCGTCCTCTTTGACGACCAATATGAGGTCCCTCACAAATCCCTCCCCCTTGCCCAGGTTCCCGACCTCACCCCCCTCACCTTCGTCCCCCGCGGCGGCACCGCCCTCCTGGACGCCATCGGCCGCACCGTGGCGAAAATGACCCGCTCCTTCGCCGCCCGCCCCGCCGAATCCAAGCCCCGCAAAGTCATCATCGCCATCCTGACCGATGGCGAGGAGAACTCCAGCCGCGAATACAGCCAGCTCCACATCTCCGACCTCATCACCGCCAAGCGCGACCTCGGCTGGGAATTCATCTTTCTCGCCGCCGGCCAGGACGCCATCGCCACCGCCACCACCCTCAGCATCCCTGCCGCCGACGCCTACACCTTCGCCCAGAACCTCGCGGAGGAAGCCTTCGTGATCATGTCCGACCGCGTCTCCGAAAAGCGCCTGAAATAACAATAGCAAACCCCGCCCCCACCTGTCTATCCCAGTCCCACGCCCGTGAACTTTTACGCCCATACCATGCCGGGTAAATCCGACCCATTGCTCTGGGAGGCTCTATTCACGCCATTCGGGACGGGCTCCTCAGATTATTGCTCTTCAGCCGGGTGCGCAAAATGCCGTGGAAATTCACCTGTACACGGACACGCCAAAAAAGTGGCTTGTTGGACAGCCCGGTTTGACTCGGAGATGTTCCGGCCGGATTCCCCTACGTTCAAATCGGCGTGGGATTGGGCTTATCTCACCGGGTTGTGGCATGATCTGGGGAAATTTGCTCCCGTGTGGCAAAACTATCTGCGGTCCAAATCGGATCCCCACTCGGACGACATAAACGGTAAGGTGGACCACTCAACCGCCGGGGCTAAACATGCCGTTAGCGTCCATCCGGCACTCGGCCACTTGCTGGCTTATACCATCGCCGGCCATCATTCAGGCCTTTTGGACGGAAAATCGAATGCCTCCTGCCAAGCCAAACGTCTGACAAAAACCGACTTGCCGGATTTCAAATCCGCTCCCGCTGAAATCCTCACCTTTCCATTTCCCCTCCTTCCCGCGTTCCTGCCACGCGACGCCTTCTCCGTGAGCTTCTTCACGCGCATGATCTTTTCATGCCTCGTTGATGCCGACTTCCTCGCCACCGAAGCGTTTATGAATCCGACTCAGGCAAACACCCGCAATCAAACACCTGAATCTGCCTTGGAGGCCATTTCCCGCCTGCTTGATCAAAAAATCGACGCCTTCGGCCTTCCCGCGCCCGGGGACAACGTCAATTTCCAGCGCCGCACCGTTGTCGAAAATTGCCGGTCTTCAGCCAATCAATCCCCAGGAATTTTCTCGCTTACTGTTCCTACCGGAGGCGGCAAAACGCTCTCCTCATTGAGCTTCGCACTCCGTCATGCCATCGCGCATGGCCAACAGCGGGTCATCTACGTCGTGCCGTTCACCTCCATCATCGAGCAGAACGCCGATGTAATCCGTGAAATCCTGGCCCCACTCCAAACGGATTATTTCACCCCGCTGATCGAGCACCATTCCTCCCTCTCCCCAGAGAAGGAATCCATACAATCCCGCCACGCCACAGAGAACTGGGAGGCACCCATCATTATCACGACGGCTGTCCAGTTTTATGAATCCCTCTTTGCCGCAAAAACCTCCCGCTGCCGCAAACTTCATAACATCGCGAACGCCGTGGTGATTCTCGACGAGGCCCAGTCCCTTCCCGTCGATTTTCTCAAGCCCTGTCTCCGCGTCATTCAGGAACTTGCCGACCACTATCACACCACCACCGTCCTTTGCACCGCCACCCAGCCAGCCGTGCATTTCGATGAAAAGGAGTTTCCCATCGGGCTGAAAAACTGCCGGGAAATCATCAAGGACCCCAAGTCTCTTTTCGATGCCTTGAAGCGGGTTGAAATCGAATCACTTGGCGATCTTCCCAACGCGGCGCTTGTGCAACGACTAGCCGGTCATGCTCAGGTCCTCTGCATCGTCAACCGCCGCAAACACGCGCAGCAGCTCTTCAATTTGCTTGGAGAAGGAGAAGGAAACTATCATCTCTCCGCCCTAATGTGTCCGGAACATCGCAGCAGGATCCTCACAACAATCAGACAACGTCTCCTCGACGGCCTGCCCACCCGCGTTATCTCCACTCAATTGATCGAAGCCGGAGTCGATGTTGATTTTCCTATCGTCTATCGCGCCCTCGCCGGCCTCGACTCCATCGCGCAGGCCGCAGGCCGCTGTAATCGCAACGGCAAGCTCCCGTCTCCCGGAACGACCTACATTTTCCGGCCCGAAGATCAGAAGGCGGAAACCTATTTCAGGGAAACGGCACAAGTCGCCCACCAACTGATTGATCTCCACCCGGATCTCCTCAGCCAGGAAGCCATCCGCCATTATTTCGATCTTTACTACTATCAACAAAGCAAGCGCTGGGACTCGAAAGGCATTCTCGATGCCGAAAGCTTCCACCTTGATGGAGGAAACAAAGCCTTCCCCTTTCTGTTCCAGTTCAAAACCGTCGCCGAAAAATTCCGGCTTATCGATGACTGGCAGGTCCCCGTCATCATCCCTTACGACGAGAAATGCCGGGCCCTCATCGCGGAACTATGGAACTCCGCTATTCCCCTCCACCGGAAACTCCTGCGCGGACTTCAACGCTACACCGTCCAGATCCCGCCGCGCCTGCGCGACGATAACATTCGATCTTTCGAAGCATTCAGGGATGGCCAATTCCACGCCCTCATCTCCACGCACCTTAATTACTCGGAAGACTTCGGACTCGTCTTTGAGGAAAGCCACACCAACTCACAAACTCTAATCTGCGAAGCATGAAATACGGAATCACCCTCAAAACCTCCGGCGATTACGCCCTCTTCTCCAGACCGGAAATGAAAGTGGAACGCGTCTCCTACGATGTCATGACGCCCTCCGCTGCGCGTGGTGTTCTGGAGGCGATTTATTGGAAACCCCAGATCCGCTGGATCATTGATGAGATCCACGTCCTGAATCCCATCAGGTTTACCAACATCCGGCGGAACGAAATCTCATCCAAAATTTCCGTCAAAGGGGCCACCGGCGTCAATGCCGCGATGCTCAATCCCGATCTTCGCCCGACCATGGATGTCGCCGAGAACCGCCAGCAACGCGCTTCCCTCCTGCTCAAAGACGTTGCCTATCTCATCAAAGCCCATGTCCTCGTGCTGGACGCACGCATGGATAAAGGCGAGGCGCCCTCACCCGAGCCGGAAGCCGTGGGAAAACATTTGGATATGTTCAAACGCCGCGCCCGCAAAGGTCAGGCCTTTCAACAACCATACTTTGGTTGCCGCGAATTTCCTGTCCGCTTCGAACTCATCGAATCCGAAAGCGACCTACCAAAACCTGACGCCACCCTGCTTGGTGAAAAAGACCTCGGCTTTATCCTGCACGACATCGAGTTCGATCAGGACCGCGCCACCAACAAAGTGAGGTCCGCCACCCCACATTTTTTCCGCGCCAGCATGACTGATGGAGTCATCAAAATCCCGCAACTTCCCTTCCCCGTCAAAGCATGATTCTTCAATCCCTCAACGAACTTTATAGCCGTCTCTCGGACGATCCTGCCTATGAGATCGCGCCGCCAGGTTTCTCTCCACAGAAGATCAGTTTTAGGATCGTGATCAAATTGGATGGGGCGCTGGTTGGCGCTCCTGAAGACGCCCGCGAGCCTGACGAAAAAAAGAAACTTCAAAATCGAGTCATGCTCGTCCCAGGCGAAGCCAAGCCTTCTGGCTCCGGCATCAATCCTTGTTTCCTCTGGGACAATCAAACTTATCTGCTCGGTCGTCAGCCCGAGGACAAGGCGGCAGGCTTCGGCCAGAGCCGGTTTGAAGCGTTTCGCAGGAAACACCTGGAATTGGAGATGGCAATCAACGATCCGGCATTCTCCGCCGTCTGTCGTTTCCTTGAGCAATGGTCTCCTGAGAGGATCCCGGAATTCCCCATTCTGAACGAACTCGGAACCGGCTTCGGAATTTTCCAAATCCAAGGTGAAAAAAAGGCCGTCCACGAACTGCCTACCATCAAAAGCTGGTGGGTGCGGACCATGACGAATGAGGAATCAGGCGAGTCTGCGCAGTGTCTGCTGACCGGAGAGGTCGCCCCTATTGCCCGTCTCCACCCCAAGATCAAAGGCGTGGTTGGGGCTCAAGCCGCCGGCGCATCGCTCGTCTCATTCAATGCCACGGCCTACGAATCATACGACAGAAGCCAAAGCTACAATGCTCCGGTCAGCGAAACTGCCGCCTTCCAATACGGAACGGCGCTGAATTCACTTCTCACCGGCCCGCAGTCCCGCAAACACCGCATCAGGATCGGCGACACCTCTACTGTC
>JAQGPD010000650.1 GCA_028293305.1 Verrucomicrobiales bacterium
ACCTACCGCCAACCAGCAACCACCACCTCCATCCACCAACCACGAACCAAGAACCCCCAACCACTCGCCCAATAACAATCCCTCAACGAGCCTTTTCTAAAAAAAACAGCCGCCTCCCCGCGCAATCGCCGCCTCAGGGTTTCCCCAAAAATTTGTTGATCTCCGAAGCCGTGGCCGAGCTGTTGGCGATGCGGTCGCGGATGGCTTTTTCCTTGGCGCTCATGTTGGAGGGTCGGGAATCCGTCAGCTTCGGCGCGTCGCGGCCGGATTCCAAAGCGCGTTCCGCCGGGCGGTAATTTCCGGTGCGGGCGGTCTGGTCGGCGCCCGCGAAATCCTTGGTGCGTGCCATTTTGGAGCCTTCGGCGCTTTCCTTCACAGCGGCCTGGCGGCCGGAATCGCTGAAAATGTTATCGGTTTCCGAGGTCTCGTCCGTATCGAACAATTTGTCCGTCCACGTGCGGCCCTTGGGATCGCCTTTCCACGTTTTGGAGGCGAATTCTTTTTTCCCGCCGTATTCGCGCGTCAGGAATTTTTTGCTGGCGGAATATTCCTTTTGCGACTGCGCCTCGAGTTTTCCGCCGAACATCTGGTCGCTCATCACGTTGAGCCCTTGGGAAGCGTTCTGGCTGTAACCGCTGGGGTCCTCCGTGCCGAACTTGGAATCCGCGCTGGATTCTCCCGTGGTGTCCAACCCGGTCACGGTGGGCCCCGCCAGCACAGTGCGCTGGGTTTTGCAGGCGGGAAGGGCGGCGAGCAGAAGCAGGCTGCTGATAATCCGGAGAAGGGGCATGGGATTCAAAGTGCCAGAGAAATGGCCGCGACGCCAGTCCCAAATTTCCAACCGTCATCGATTCCGCCCAATGCCAATGTTTGGCATAAACCGGAGTAAGGACAGAACCCTATTCGAGCGGAGCCTCAAGCCCGCCACCTGCCGGGCGTGGACGGCACCGGCTTTTGGATTTCAGCCCTCCGGAGTCCTCACCAAAGCCAATCTGATGCTGGAACCAAGGAGTTCCTTGCCGCGCATCATCCTGATAGCCAGCGAATAACAGATTTGTTCAAAAAACACTGTTCAAAACCTGTCGATTCTGCACTTATATCAATTTTTCAATAACCTCATGGAAATCCACTTCTTGTTTTTCCACATCTGCGCTCTCTCGGTTGTTTTTTCTCCTTGGGCGCAGGTTCGAAACGCTAAATCGGATAGCCCTCCAGTGACGCTCCCACTGAAAGCAGGGGAGCGCCGCAGGGTGCCACTCAAGAATGGGTTTGGTAGGCACCTGGTGTTGGAGCGGATTGAGCCGCCCGCCATTTCCCCCTTCCATTCAGCCCGGCCTTCCAATCCGATCCATCCCCAGGTCTCCGCGGCTCGGAGAGCGGTCCTGTCATCCGCGGCAAAAAAGGAACGCCGCATTCTCTCTCTGACCGGAATTTACTATCCTGGTGGACAAACGCTCCTGAAATGGAACATGCCTTCCTTGGACGGGATCAATAGTGGAGTGGTGATGACCACCGGCAAGGCGGACATTTGGAACTACGGCGATTTTGACCGGGATGACGATAACATTTATGGGCTTGATCAGGAATCACGTGAATTCATCTGGAATGCCCCCGGGGATGCCAAACTACTTGACCGGGCGGCGGGGACCAGCTCCTACGATGCCGCCGTCCTGGAATTTGATGTGTTTTGCACACATGGGCAGTTGGAAATGGAATACCAATTCGGCTCGGAGGAGTATCTTGAATACGTGGGCGGCTTCAACGATGCATTCATGGTCACAGTGGATGATGTTCCCGTCTCGTTGTTGCCGGATGCCAGCGGCATCGTGGCAGTGAATACGGTGAACGGCAATCAGAACCAGCACCTCTTCCGGCTTGATGACCTGGAAATCGAGGATGCGGTGCTCCCCGCCAATCAATCCGTCCAAGTGGAATATGACGGAATGACGGTGAGACTCCGGATTCACGCGTTTGTTACCGCAGGTCAAAACCATCATGTCCGGATAGTGATTGCTGACGTCAACGACGCCCGGTTAGATTCCGCATTGTTCATTAAGGAAGGCAGCGTCCGCACCGTCCCAGTCGTCCCCTAATTTCTCACTTATGAAACTTCTTAATTTAACAATTCCCGCATTCTTTTGCTTTAGCTTTCTGCAAATGCAGGCTTATGGAGCCGTCGTGCTGGACTCGTTCAGCGTAGGCGAATTTGCCTTGAAATTCGACGGGCCAACCGCACAAGTAGATGTAATATCGGAAGGATTCTTGGATGATAGGCTGGCGCGAGGAGCGGGTGTAAAGGACTGGTCCGCGACGTTAAATATAACAACTAACCAATTGCTCTACAGCGTCAATCTCAGAGGAGTTCCAGATGGTGCCAACTGGTTCGGATTGGCTTATCGATCCGTCAGTGGCCCTTTCAGCTTATTGGGGTTTGATAGCGTTTCCTTAAAGATTGACAATGTGGTGGGAACTGGTGACCTCCTGGTGTTTGTTGGGGAGACGCCTGGTGCCAGTCTGCTCATCCCGATAACCGGCTCCGGGGTCCTCAATTATCCGATATCCAATATCGTTACCGGATATCCTTTGGATGCCGTGCCTCAGTTGCAGTTTCGTTTCATAGCAAAAACTGCGGATTTCTCGATCAGTTTGGATGAAATCACTTTGGTCCCGGAGCCTTCGACTGTGGCGCTGGCTGGAATCGCCGCTGCGGGCCTGCTGCGGAGACGGCGGCGGGCCTGACCGGAAGTTGAAATTTTGCGTTTCCCTCCCCATGAAACTTTTAAAACTCCTATCATGTGTTCTCGTCGGAACTTTGCTCTTTGCTTCTTCGGCGGAAAGCGCCGTGGTGGTGGTGGACTCTTTTTCTGAGGGTGCTTTCTCACTCAAATTTAGTGGGCCGACCAGTCAACGGGACACATTGAGCGGGGTTTTGCTTGATCAGAGACTTGCCTTGGGTGCCGGAGTCAAAGACTGGGGTGCCATACTGAATACAACAGGCGGAAACTTGAGTTACAGTGTTAATCTTCGAGGGGCCCCCAATGGGGATAATTTGTTTGGATTGTCTTACACATCAAGCAATGGGTTATTTAGCTTTGCCGGCGCGGATGGATTCTCGTTTAATATTACAGATATGGTCGGTCAAGGTGCGGTTGTGGCTTTCGTGGGGGCAAGCCCGGGCGACAACATGATAGTCCCCCTCGCAGGTCCCGGCCTTTTGTATTACCCTTTTTCCAACATTGCCACCAACGGGGGCTTGAGGACCTGTCGCTAATACAGTTTCGGTTTGTAGCCAAAACCGCGGACTTTTCGTTTAGCTTGGATGAAATAACTTTGGTCCCGGAGCCTTCGACTGTGGCTCTGGCTGAAATCGCCGCAGCGGGCTTGCTGCGGAGACGGCGGCGGGCCTGACTGGAAGTTGAAATTTTGCGTTTCCTCCCCATGAAAGCTACAAAA
>JAQGPD010000571.1 GCA_028293305.1 Verrucomicrobiales bacterium
ACGGCTTTGATGAGCAGGCTGTCCTCCGGTTTGCCGGGAATGATGGCCGGGCCGGTGTCGCCGCCTTTTTCCCAGCCGGCGCGGGTGTCGAGCATGAGGCCGCCTTTGGATTTTCCTTCGGCGGCGCTGTGGCAGCGATAACAGTTATCGACGAGGATGGGCCGGATTTTGTTTTCGAAAAAAGCGGTCTGTTCCGCGGTGGGCGCGGTGGGGTCGGCGGCGGCGGCCGTGCTGGCCAGAGTGGCCAGGCCGAGGTAAAGCAGGGTGTTTTTCATGCGGGCGAAAAAGGGTTGGGAAATTGCCGCGCCGGGATCAGGCGAGGATGGGACTAACGACTTTTCCGGCGACATCCGTCAGGCGGAAATCGCGGCCGTTGTAGCGGTGGGTCAGTTTTTCATGATCGAAGCCCAGCAGCCGCAGGACGGTGGCGTGGAGGTCGTGGACGTGGACTTTATCGAGGGCGGCAGCCTGGCCGAGTTCATCGGTGGCGCCGTGGACGTAGCCGCCTTTCACGCCGCCGCCGGCCATGCAGGCGCAGAATCCTTTGGCGTTGTGGTCGCGGCCCGCGGTGTCGCCCTGACCATTCCTATCACGTCCGGCGGTGCGTCCGAATTCCCCGCCCCACATGACGAGCGTGCTGTCGAGAAGCCCGCGTTCCTTCAAATCCTTCAACAGCGCGGCGATGGGTTGGTCGATGGAGGCGGCGCGGTTTTCCATGCTGTCCTTGAGATTTCCGTGCATGTCCCAACCGCCCGCGAAGACCTGCACGACGCGCACGCCGCGCTCCACGAGCCGGCGGGCGATGAGCAGTCGCTTGCCCACCTCGGCGGGATTCGCCTGGGCTTTTTTCCCCTGTTTCTGGCGCTGCGCCATGACGTTGGGCCCGATGCCGTAGGCCTCGCGGGTGGCGACCGATTCCTTGTTGATGTCGAAGGCGTCGGTGGCCTCCGTCTGCATTTTGAACGCCATTTCGAAGGACGCGATTTCCGCCTCCAACTGGCTGTCGCTATCCAGGGCGCGGTTGTGCATTTCGTCGAGTTGCCTGACAAGATCGAGTTGTTTGCGCTGCTCCGGCAGGGTGACGTATTGGTTGCGGAGGTTCTCGATGATTTTGTTAACATCGCCGGCGTTGGTGTTCACGCTGGTGCCCTGGAACCGGCCTGGAAGAAAGACGGATTGCCAATTCGCGGTGCCGCCGTTGGGGAGATTCGCGCCGCGGAGGGAGATGAATCCTGGCAGGTTTTCATTGAGCGTGCCGAGCCCGTAGAGCGCCCAGCTTCCCATGCTGGGACGCGGGAGGCGGAGGGAGCCGGTGTTCATGAAAACCGTGGCCGTTTCATGCGCGGGGATGTCGGTCCACATGGAGCGGATCACGGACATTTCATCCACCATGCCGCCGAGCTGCGGGAAGACTTCGCTGACCTCGATGCCGGATTTCCCCTGCTTGATGAATTCGAAGGGCGAGCCGAAGGCCAGGCCGTCGCCGCCGGGCATGGATTTGCCGTCGAGGCGTTTCAGTTCCGGCTTGGGATCCCAGGTGTCGAGATGTGAGGGCGCGCCTTCCAGAAAGATATGGATAACGTGTTTGGCCCTGGCCGGAAAATGCAGCGGCTGCCCGCCCTTCGGAGTGGTCAGGACGGCTCCGGCGGCGGCGGAATCCGTGGGTTTGATCAGGCCGGCGAGGCCGAGCCAGCCGAGGCCCATGCCGGTGCGCTGGAGAAATTGCCGGCGGGTGGAAATGATGTTATCCGGGTTCAGCGAGGGGAAATGCTGGGCGAGGAATTCGGGGGAGGGATTCATGGCGGTGGGGAGAAAAAGGGGAACTCGTTGCGGCTGGACGTTGCCGGATGGTCCGGGTGTCCGCTGGAGTTGGACGGGACAGGTTACACGAGGTTTCACACATTTCCGCGCGGAGCCCTACGCGTGAGCGTATCCGACCCGTGAATGCGGAACATCCCTTTGGCGCGGGCCGTCGCGGCAGCTGTTTTCACAAGCCGCGGGCGCGCTTTTCATTTCACCGTTAATGCTTTCCTCACTGATTCGCCTCGTCCGCGAGCCACGCTTCGAATTGCTCGCGGTGGGCGCGGTAAAGCTTCCCGCAGCGCGGGCAGGTGACTTTGAGGAACTCGTCGTCCGCGAAAATGCTCTCGGCGCCCAGCTTGGCGTGCGGGGTGAGAACCTGGTAGATGCGCTCCATGGTGCAGCCGCATTCCCAATGATAGGACCGATCCTCCAGCAGGCTAATCTCCTCCGTTTTATCCAACTTCCGGATGTCGTCCTCCGTCAGGCTTTCCAACCACGCCACGTCGCACTGCGGCTGGGCGGTGACGAAGACGTAGTCGTCCGGCGCGTATTCGAAAAACCGGGCCACGCGCTGCTCGCTCTGTTTGTAGAACTGCTCCACGGCTTTGAAAAAATCCACGTCATCGATCTCGATGGCGCTCATCCGGGGCTCGCCGAGGTGTTTCTGCGCCTGGGCGTAAAAGACGCTGCGCGGGGCGACCCTGACATCCTCGGTGAAGACCCGGCCGGTCACGCAGGAATTGTTGTTATCGGCGGTCACGAAAAAGTTGGCGAGCGGGTGCTGGTAGTTCACGGTCCACGCATGGCGCTCACTCCAGGGGCGCGAGGCGCAATGCATCACAATGCCCACCAGCGCCTCCTTCAGCATCCGGTCCAGCTCCGGAGGATGCTTGGCGCCGATGTCCATCAAATGCAGATAATAGTCCGTGAACAATCCGCTGAAGTCCCCGCGCACCAGCAGGGCATTCCGGTGGCGGACAAAATAACATTTCAGATCCAGTCGGCTCGCAGCCTCGTCAGGGGGCACATCCATGCCCTAAAAGACCGCGCCCCACCCCAAAAACAAGCCGAACTCTTGCCGCTTCCAAAATCGCCCGCGCGGATTTGAAATTTGAGATTTGAGATTTGAAATGCGCCGAACCTGAACCCGGACTCCGAACCCAAACTCTAAAACCCGAAAACTGAACTCTGCCCTGCCCCCGACCCCGAACCCCGAACCCCGAACCCTGAACCCCGAACCCCGAACCCCGAACCCCGAACCCCGAACCCTGAACCCTGAACCCTGAAACCTGAAACCCTCTCCCGAACCACACCGTAAATCCCCCGTAATCCCTTCGCTTCCAGCTTGGCGGATTCTTTTTTTCCGATACCATGCCGGCATGAAATGGCTCCCCGGCATCGGCCTCCTCACGCTTTCGCTCCAGTTTCTCACCGTGCATCCCTGCGCGGCCGCGCCGGAATCCGTGCCCGCCCTGCCCACGGACGGACCTCCGCCCGCGCCGCCCGCCCTGCCTGTGGATTCCCCGGTTCCGGACGCGGCCCCCGTCCCCGCGCTGGATTCCGATGCCCCGCCGGGCGCCGGCGTGGTGCCGAAGGTGAAGTTGGAAGGCGACGATAAAATCGGCCGCACCTACGCCGAGGGCAGCCCTTTTAACATCTGGGGCGGAAACCGCGTTCAGCGCGCCAGCCTTTTCACGGCCGCCGGCATCGTGCGGCGTTCGGTGTTGGATGCCCTGCATCAGCCGGATCAATGGCACCACCCCATCCTCATCCAAATCCGCCCGCCGCTGGCCGACGGCACGGATGACCGCCCGCCGGTCTGGACCACCATTTCCCAGGTGGAGGGTGGATTCCGGATCGAGATCAACCTCGTCCCGCGCCGTCACTCCGTCCCCGGCCCGCTTTTGCAGGAAAATCTGGTGCGCGCGATCCTCGCCGATCTGGTTTTGAAAAGAAAAAGCAACCTGGACCTCACCGGCGCGCCCACGCCTCCTCCGGATTGGCTCCTGCACGGCACGCTCGCGCTCCTGGACTACCGCCAACTTGGGCGCATGAGTCAGACTTTCTCCCAAATCTTCGCCTTGGGCAGGGTGCTCTCCGTCAACGACATCCTGAATGCCGACCCCCAGGGCATGGACTCCGTGAGCATGACGATATACCGCGTCTCCAGCGGCGCCCTGCTCATGATGCTGATCGAGCAGCCCAAAGGATCCGAGCATCTTACCGCCCTGCTCCCCACTTTGGCCACCGCCGGCATCGATCAGGCGACGCAGATCGAGCGAGCCTTCCCGTCGCTGGCCGCCTCCACGAACGGATTGTCAAAATGGTGGTCTCTTCAGATCGCCGCGCTGTCCCAGCCGGGCATGGAGGAAGTGCGCGCGCCGGATGAAACCGAGCGCCAGCTCGCCGAGGCGCTCGTTCTGCACTACACCATCCCTCCGGCGGCGGAAAAAAAACCCGGCGCCCTGAAGCGGCTTTTCAAGAAGGATAAATCCCCCGCTCCGGCCGCGCCCGCCGCCGGTGCCGGTGCCGGAGCGCCCGCCACTCCAGCGCCCGCGCCGGTGCAGGAGACGTGCAGCATCCTGGAATACGCCAAGGTCCTCCCCCTGCCGGATTCCGCCGCTGTTTTCAATCAGGCGGACCTCGCCCTGACGCGACTTTCGCTCCGCGCGCATCCGATTTACCGCCCAATCATCGAGGAATACCGCGCCGCCCTCAAATCCCTCGCCAAAGGCAAAGCCGGGAAGGCCATGCCCGCCACGCTGGCACGCCTCGCCGCCACCCGCGAAAACCTCGCCTCCAGGCTTCTAGCCATCGAGAACTATATTGATGTGTATGAAACCATGGAATCCACAACTTTCAGCGGTGCCTTCGAAGGATACCTGAAAACCGCGGATGAGCTGGAAAGGCCCCTTCCTGGCAGGAACGATCCACTCACGCGGTATTTGGACCAGGTGGAGGCGGAATTGGGTCGATAAAGCGCGCTAAGATACCCCGAACGCTTGTTCTGAACAGTTTGCGGAAACAGGCACCCTGTCAAAAGATACGGTGATGTTATGAAAATTCTCACAGTTAGAGGCTGGAATTAGTATGCATCGAGGTCGAAAGAGTATGGAATCCAGCCCCTTAATGGAATTAAGAATTGATTTTGACCATAGATTTCATATTATTCATAAGATCCACGCATTCAATAATTCATGTCCCTTAAGTATAAATTGGCCTATACCTTGGTGGAGATCCTGATAACACTTTCTGTTATTGGAGGTCTGTCCGCCGGCGGCTATGCCGTGGTTCGCAATATGAACACGGGCAGCAACCAGCTGAAGCTGGAGCAGGACGTGAGAATCGTTAATAACGCCATCAAAGTCTATCTCACGCACGGCGGCCGGCTGCCGGCGGATACGACGGCCACTGACGCTTTGCTGAAACTCCGCCGCCAGTCCGCGGAATTGAAAAAAAACGCGGGTCTGAAAAGCGCGACCATCGACCCCCGGCTGAATCTCCGCTATCAAACCTCGCCGGAGGCCGTCGCGGGCGGCCCGCGGGCTTATTGGAACGCCACGGAACAACAATTCTACGTCGCCAGGAGCGGCAGTGTGCCCGGCGTGAAGGAGTTCTACATCGACGCGGTGCCCCCGCCTTTGCCGATCACGTTCGGACCGAACGGCGAGATCATCAATCCCAACCTGGATGACCGGCAGACCTTCGGGGACTTCGCCAGCGTGGATTCCTGGGTGTGGGACTTTGAAAACTCCGGCGTGGTCCCGCGGAATTCGCCGACTTTTTCCGGCACCTCGGATGCCACCATGACCAATTCCGCGGCCAGCGTGGACGACGACATCAGGACCCTGGACCCGCCGCGCTTCAGTGTCGCCGGCGGCCGTTACGCGCTGTCCTGGTTCCCCCGCACCCTCACCCTCAGCCCGGCGCTCACCACGCCCGAGAGTGTCTCGGAAATCTTTTACATCGTCTCCGGCGGCCCATGGCAGCTCTACACGGGCCCGATCGAGGTGAATGAACCCGGCGCGACCATCACGGCGAAGTCCGTGGCGCTGGACCTGGACCACTACGCGGACAGCGCGGAGGCGGTGAACACCTACACGGCCAACCAGGTCACGCTGGATCCCGCCGTCACCATCCGCACCAGTTATCGTTATGCGGAACTCGGCGGACCGCTCGCCCCCGGCTCGCCCCAGCCCTACATCGCGCCGGTTCCCCGCCTTTACCTGGCCAATGCGAATGACATTCCGGACCTTTTCGAGCGCAATAACGTCTTCCAGATGTTCTGGACCTGGGATGGCACCAGCCCCGCCGCCGCCGGCGTGGGACGTTACTCCGGCATCACCGACTTCACCGATGGCTACCCCGGCGACCCCATCCCGCTGGCGATTTCCAATTTCGCCAATAACAACACCATCAACCTCAAATACATCGCCGTCTCCAACAACGCGGCCGTGGCGGTCACCTCCGCGGTGGAGACGGCCCCCACCTCCATCGCCATCACCCCGCTGCTTTCCCCCATCGTCACCCCCGGCGACGGCAGCCTCAGCGGCGGCGAGAAAATCCAGATGGTGGTCGATGTGTCCGGCGCGCAAACCCCGGCCAATGCCCGGATTTATTACCGCACGGACGGCATCGACCCCGGCGACGTGAATGGCGAACCCGCAGCCGGCGCGACGCTTTACACCGCGCCCTTCTCCCTGGATTCCACGAATGCCCCCACCGTCCGCGTGGTCGCCCGCGTCTATCCTCCCACCACTTACAAACGCTGGTTCAGCACCAGCCCGGCGGCGACTTTGAACTACTACCTGCCTTATGCGGAGGATAATGTCTATGCCGTCCTGGGCGGGAACAAGGATATTTATAACATCAATCCCTCCACCGGCACCAACCAGATTTTCAACAGCGCCGCCGCCTACAACCTCCGCGCCCTCGCCCTCGATTCCGCCAGGGCGCGCGTCTATTACATCGAGGACAACAGCACCGTCCCCGCCAATGGCTGGCGGCTGGGCTACCTGGATTTCATCACCGGAAATCACGTCAGCCTGGGCAACCTCCGCGCGGCCTGGGGCTACAACGCGACCGCCCAGCCGCAAAACCTGGCCTTTTTCAATAACGGCCTGTATTACATCCACTCCACCTCGGACGACCTCGTCCAGATCCTCCTGAACGAGGACGCCAGCGGCATCAGCTCGGTCACCAAGGTCGCGGACCTCCGCAACAACTCCAGCTGGACCAGCATCGGCGACATCGCCGTGGATGAGACCGGCCTCATGTTCTTCGTGGACTCCACGAAAACCTATCATCGCTACGACCTCGTCTCGATGAGCAATTACCTGCAGCTCGGCACCGTGTCCGAGGACTTCCTGGGCCTGGCGTTTTTCCAAGGCCGCCTCTTCGGCACCCAGACCCGCACGACTTCCATCCACCGCATGGCCCCCACCACCGGGAAATCGCTATCCACCATCGGCGCACTCGGATCCCGCAAGTTCATCGACCTCGCGTCCCCCTCCTCCGCGGTCCCCATCTCCGTCACGAAATCCATGTGGGGCATCGACGACCAGTCGGACGGCCCGCACCTCATCGAGTTCCGCAACAACTACCGCAGCCCGCTGATCTCCGTCGCCGTGGACTACGGCCCGCTCCTCTACGGCGGCGCCACCCTCCTCAACGACACCCGCTACGGCATCCGCGGCCTCGCCATCTCCGCGGACGGCATGGCCTACTTTGTCAGAAATACGAAGATCAGAGTCAGCAACACGGACCGCCTCCGCCCCCTGCTCAAGCTGAACCTCTCCAACCTCCGCCTCGGCGACGCCCTCAACTGCGAATACATCGGCGACCTCAAGCCCGGCCTCCAAACCATGGCCGGCAACATCGACCCCGATGACGTGGTCACCGGCCTCACCATCGCCCCCACCGGCGAGCTCTACGGCGTCCTCCGCGAGGGCGCGGACTACGGCAGCAACAGCGCGGACTACATCTTCAAATGCACCCAGGCCGCCACCGGCATGACCGGCCCCAACATCGGCATCACCAGCATCGGCCGCACCACCTCCGCCGCAGGACTCTCCTCCACCAGCGAGGACTTGCTATTCACCAGGGACGGCCGCCTTTTCGTCCTCGACTCCTGGGACAATGAACTCCTGGAAATCTCCCCCACCACCGGCGCGGTCCTCTCCCTCATGAGCCAAAATCCAGGGTGTTATCACGGCATCGCCATGGACACCAACGACTACCGCATCATCGCCTCCGACATCGGCGGCAACGGGGATCCCGACGTTTTCCTCCAAGTCAACGGCGGCCCGGACAACGACGAAATCTTCATCAACTACCGCGAGCGCTGGGGCTACCAGACCATCGAAGCCATCTCCTTCTTCCAGCCTCCCTTCCTCCTCCTCAGCAACCAGGTCGACATCTTCGCCTGCGACGGCTCGAAAACCATCCACGGCCTCGACTTCGAAACCGGCCAGACCGTCCCCGTCACCGACGCCCCCTGGCCCGTCCGCGCCCTCGCCTTCGACCTCGTGAAACGCGAAGTCTTCTACCTCCGCGGCGGCAGCGACACCTTCACGCTCGGCTCCTTCCACCGCGATACCTTCGTCCACAAAATCTACGGCAACCTCAAAAACTCCGCCTTCGAATACTCGCCGAACGAGCTCCCTGACAACCTCATGTATTTCGGCGGCTACCTCTGGTATGTGGAGCCGAAAACCGACAACCTCATCCGCCTTCTCGTCGGCAGCAGCAGCATCACCGCCCAGAAAAAAGTCGCCAACATGACCGGCAACGAACTCCGCTTCGACCTCATCGGCGACCTTGCCATGACCCCGGACGGCTGGGTCTACTTCTCAGGCATCCGCACGGACGGCCAGCGTTTCTGCCGCTATCAAATCAACACCCTCTCCCAATTCGAAGTCCTCTCCGGCCCCATCCCCTCCCCCGTCCTCCTGCCGGACGGCGAGTCCTATCGCGAAAACTGGTTCGACGCCCTCGCCTTCGCCCCCGCCAATGCCCAAGGCGTCCGCACCCTCTTCAGCACCTACTCCAGCACCCCTTCCCCCCTCCACATCGTCAATCCGGAAACCGGGGAAAGCACCTTCAGCAAAAACGTCCTCCCCAGCCTCAGCCTCATCGACTTCTCCGACCAACACCCCGGAGCCCTCTCCAACCCCAACGCCATCACTCTCCAACCACTTCTCAAACTCAACAACCTCCTCGCCTCCTACACCTACGCGGACGTCGGCGGCCCCTTCCTCACCGGCTTCACCCCGCCCCCCGCCACCGTCCCCGGCCCCACTGTCGTCCTCAACAACGCCAACGAACTCCTCCTCAGCCAGCAAAACAGCGCCTTTTTCCAAATCCGCTGGTCCACCGACGGCATCGACCCCCGCACCTCCGGCGCCGCCTCCACCTCCGGCACCTTCACCAACGGCTACCCAGGCCAAGTCCTCCCCATCAGCTACAGCCTCTGGGGCAACCGCGCCGCACTCCCCCTCAAAGTCGTCGCCAAGTCGTTGCAAACCAACGTGATGATCGACTCCCCGATGCTCTCGCCCACCATTCCCGCGGAGCGCATGACCCTGGACGCCCCCCTCATCTCGGAAACCACCGCCATCAACGGCGTCCGCCAAATCCAAATCCTCCCCAACATCCCC
>JAQGPD010000573.1 GCA_028293305.1 Verrucomicrobiales bacterium
CGGGGATGAGGCCGGCGGGGAAAATGGGGTGAAGGCGGGACTCGCGGATATAATAATCGACGATCCGGAGGCCGGGCGGATTTTCCAGCAATTGCCGGAAAAGTGGGGCGGCGGCGGGGGCGAGGGAGATGAGGTGCTTGGCGAAAAGGCCGTGCGGGCCGTCGGTCAAGGCGCGCGGGAAGCGGCGGCGGAGGGATTTTTCCTTCCAGAGCAGCGATAGGAGAAAGGCGTCAGCCCCGCCCGGGGTGGACGACGCGGTGGGCGGCGGGGTTTTGAGAAAATCCGAAAATTCCGGCCAGCGCCGGAGGATGGCGGCCTGGTTGTAGATGTCAAAAGTATCCGGCCGCTCGGCGGAGTCGGAGGCCGTTGCGGGGGAGGCAGGGGGAGGGGAGGAAAAGCCCATGGTTCAGTATTTGAGCCGGTAGCGGGAGCGCAGGGCGGCGAGGAGAGGGGTTTGATAGGCATCGCCGGTGACGATGCCCGAGGTTTCGGAGTCCACGGCGTTGGCGTCCTTAACCATGCGGGTGCCATACCAGGCGTGGAAAACGCCGGCTCCGACGGTGGGGAAATCGGGATGGCCGACGCGGATGTCCGATGGTTCGAGGGGGTGGGTGATGAGGCCTTTTCCGGCGTCCAGCATGCGGATGGTCGCCTCCTCGCCGGTGTCGGTGGTTTCGCCGCGTTTTTTGCCGAGAACGACGAGTTTTCCGGCGTCTTTTTTCCAGAAGCTGAGGAAGTGGGGATGGATATACCAGCCGTAGGGATTCCCGGAATGGTTCCCGTGAAAAACGGGACCGGCCAGGCGGTGATGGTCATCGAGACGGTCGGCGGTCCACTCGAGCCATTGAGGATGAACGGGATGCGCATCCGAGTCCATGAGCACGATGATGGGGTGGGTGGCTTGTTTGGCTGCTTTTTGGGCCGCCTCGCCATGGCCGTGGGCGTGGCCCGTCTGGGGTTGGATGAGGAGGCGGACGTCTTTTTGGCGCTGCATCCATTCCACCGTGCCGTCGGAGCTGCCGCGGTCCACGACGATGATTTCGTAGTCCCGGAAGCCGACAAATTCGCGGATTTTCTCCACCAGCAGCCGGGTGAAAAAGTAGGTGTCGAAGGTGACCACGACGAAGCTGACGGCCCGTTTTTTCTTACGGAACCAGTTTCGTGGATTCAGCCGGGTGGACATGCGGGACGGGGGCGGGGGCGACCTGGATAGCAGGGATGGGGCCGGAACCCGAGGGAGCAGGGAATAAAACCGGACGGCCGGACGTGCAAGTCCGGGATGGGCAGGATGGATGTTTGTTAATGAAAAGGGAAGAAGCGGGAGCGGGACCGGGACCAGGAGCTCCGGTGGATTCGATGTATCCGACCCGCAAATGGTTTAGTCTCAATGGTTTCGGCCAACCGGGATCACCCGCCGGCGACGATGCGGATGATCTCGATCTCATCCCCCGCCGCGAGCGGGGTGCTTGGAAATTCGCGGGGAAAAAGGGCGGTTTTGTTGTGTTCCACCAGCACGGGCACCTCCGCCAGCCCGAGGGATTCCAGCAAGGTGAGGATGGTGCCGCCGGGCGGGGCGGATTTTGGCGAGCCGTTGACGGTGAACGGGATGGAGGCGGGATCGCTCATGCCGGGACGGGGTTCAGGCGAAGACGACGGTTTTGTTGTTGTAGGCCAGGACCTTGCGTTGGACGTGCCAGCGGACGGCGCGGGAGAGGACGACTTTTTCAAGATCGCGGCCTTGGCGGACGAGGTCCTGCACGGTTTGTTTGTGAGTGACCCGGATGACGTCCTGCTCGATGATCGGCCCTTCATCGAGTTCCGCCGTGACGTAATGGCTGGTGGCGCCGATGATTTTCACCCCGCGGCGATGGGCGCTGTGATAGGGTTTGGCGCCGGGAAAAGCGGGGAGGAAGCTGTGGTGGATATTGATGACGCGGTTCGGCCAGGCGGCGCAGATGTCGTTGGACAGGATCTGCATGTAGCGGGCGAGGACCACGGTTTCGACTTTATGTTCTTCAAGCAGAGCGAGTTGCTGCGCTTCGGCCTGGGGTTTGTTTTCGGGGGTGACCGGGATCAGGTGAAAGGGGATATTGAAGCGCTCCGCGGCGGGGCGGAGGGCATCGTGATTCGCAATAATGAGGGGAATGTCCGCGTCCAGCTCGCCAGCCTCGTGGCGGCTGAGGAGGTCGTAGAGACAATGGGCGTCCTTGCTGACAAAGAGGGCCAGGCGATGGCGCTCGTCCGAGAAGTGCAGGCTCCATGTCATGCGGCGCGGCTCGGCGAGGGCGCGGATGAAAACCGGGAGGTCCTCCCGGGAAATCACAAAATTCGCGAGGTCCCATTCCGCGCGCATGAAGAAGATGCCTTCCTGACTGTCAACGTGTTGGTCAAAGTGGACAATGTTTCCGCCGTTTTCCGCGATGAAGGAGGCGACGGCGCGGACGAGTCCGGGTTGGTCCGGGCAGTGGATCAGAAGGATGGCGGTCGGCATGATTTGAAGGGGAAACGGTGGGCGGAAAACGGAATGGGGCCATACGGGATGGCGGCGGGGTTTTCCAGCGGGGTTTTCAATCCGAATTCGGCTACCGCGGCCGGGGATGGGGAAAAGGCGATACTTCTCAGGCGGCCCGGAGTGTCAAAAACACCAAAACACTTTGACGGATTTTAATTATGGTGGTATTTATGGTAAATCAAATTATGAAAGCTCTTGTTGCCGGATTTCTAAGTAAAGTGTCGGGTTCTCCCCGGATGCAGAAGTTTTTGGATGGCTCGCTCGTGAAGGCGGCGGACTATTATCGGCGCAACAAGATGCCCCAATTGGAAGGCGCGGTCGCGGCGAAATACCAGACCCTATTTGATGAACTCGGCAAAGAGCTGACGGTGAGGTCCGGTCCTTTCAAAGGCATGAAATACCCCGGGGCCGAAGCGGCGGGCAGTGCGTTGATTCCCAAGCTGTTGGGGAGCTACGAGAAGGAGTTGCACCCCATGATCGAGTATTTGATCACGAAGGGTTATGACGACGTGATCGACGTCGGCTGCGCGGAAGGTTATTATGCGACCGGCATGGCGCTGCGACTGCCCTCAGCGCGGGTGCATGCCTACGACACGAGCGACGTGGCGCGGGCCTTGTGCACCTCCATGGTGACTTTAAACGGAGTCGCCGGGCGGGTTTCCGTGCAGACCACCTGCACGCCGGAAACGCTGATCACTTTTCCGAAACCGGGTCGGACTTTGGTGATTTGCGACTGCGAGTCCTATGAAAAATATCTTTTCACCCCCGCCGTCCGGGACGCGCTGAAAGGCTGCGATGTGTTGATCGAAATGCACGATTTCCTCGACGTCACCATCTCCACCGGCCTCGAAGCCCTCTTCGGCGATTCACACAAACTGACCCAGGTCCTGAGCGTGGACGACATCCAAAAGGCCAAGCACTACGACTATCCGGAACTCCAGGGCCTGCCCGTGGAAGTCCGCTTCCAACTCCTCCGCGAAGGCCGACCCATGATCATGGAATGGCTCCTGGCGGAGGTGAAGTGAGGCGGGGCGGTTGAACACGGCAGGTTTGTCTGGTCAATGAAAGTCGAATACTGTTTCCACGGCACCCCAGTCGCTGAGGAAAAAGTAGATAGCGCCGCCGTCCGACAGACTGAGACTAACTTTTTTCGGGCTCCGGGTTTGCTTTGATCCCATGATCTTCAACTCCGGCTCGCTCACCCAGGCGTGGGGAAAACCATCGGCTGGTTCAACCGATTTGATCTGCAGAAAGAATCCTTGCGGGCCCAACCCGGAATCCTGCTGAATCCGGCAGGCCCGGCCACCGATCTTGGATGCCATCCATGACCGTGCGCAGTCTTCCACTGGTACTCCCTCCTCCGCCGCGGTTTCGTCGAGGAGTTCCTGGTGGCGGCTGCGATCCCAAGTGCGGTGCAGGGCGGCGAAGATCGGGCTGGACGGCATGAAATCCCCATCAAAACCGGGCGAGTAATCCGTGACGAATTCCAAGTCCTCCAACTCCAACCAAAAAGTTTTGACGGAACCTTCGTAAGGAAATTCCTCCCCGCCCCAGATTGAAAGCACCTTCCCGGGCAGTTCGGGCAAAATGTCGAGGGAATCGGCAAAGTTGATTTGAGCGAAAAAACGGAGGGGTGATGGGGTTTCCCAATCATTCCGATCCTCCAACGGAAGTGGGCGACCAGCGGGCCAGACGGGCAGGCCGCCGATTTTAGTGCCGGCCGGATGGTCTGGCCCCCCGATCCCCCAGACGAGCAAATCCACCGGCGATTTGTCCACTTCAGCCAAATTCAATTTCTCCCGAAGACGTTCCCGAGCCCACACCTGGTTCGGGGAATCGGCTTCCCCGGTGTCCAATTTCCGGGGATCGATGTCCTTAAGTTTTTCCTCGTAGTCAGGTAAATGCAGCCGCTGATGAAAATTGGAGGAGAGGTCCTGGAAATGCATGGTGAGGAAAAAACGGCCGAAGGTTGTCAGGGGTCGGGGAGGCGGTGGAGGAGGTCGGTCAGGGCGGCGGCGAGGCGGGCGGTGAGGGGGCAGGGGGCGTCGAGGGCGCGGGTGTCGGCGGAGGCGATGGGG
>JAQGPD010000589.1 GCA_028293305.1 Verrucomicrobiales bacterium
GCCGCGTTGCTCCTGGTGATTTTCGGCTGGCAAACCGCGACCCAACTCCCCGTCGAGGTCCTCCCGGACATGACGAAACCGACCGTCACGATCCTGACTGAATCCCCCGGCCTCGCGCCGGAGGAGGTGGAAACCCTCGTCACCCAACCCATCGAAAGTGCGGTCCAGGGCGTGACCGGTCTGGACCGCCTGCGCTCGAATTCCGACGTCGGCCTTTCCCTGGTTTTTGTGGAATTCGCCTGGGGCACTGACATCTACCGCGCCCGCCAAATGGTGCAGGAACGCCTGCAATCCGTCATGGCCACCCTGCCTGCCAATGCCACGCCCGGCCTGACTCCCGTCTCCTCGCTCATGGGGGAAATCGTCCTGGTGGGCCTGCGCTCCAAGGACGGCGCGGTGCCGCCTATGGACCTCCGCACCCTGGCGGATTGGACGCTCCGCCGCCGTCTGCAAAGCCTTCCCGGAGTCGCTGAGGTCCTAACCATCGGCGGCGGCGTGAAACAACTCCAGGTCCAGCCCGACCCCGCCCGCATGGCGGCCAACAATGTCACCCTGGCAGAACTGGAGGCCGCCGCGACCCTCGCCTCCGGCAATGCCACCAGTGGTTATCTCCAAACCGGCACCCGCGAAATCATGGTCCGCAATCTGGCCATGAGCACGCAGCTGGACGACATCGCCAGCACCATCGTCAAAACCGTCGGCGACCGCCACATCGCCATCCGCGATGTCGCGACCCTCGGCTATGGCGTCCAGACGATGCGCGGCGATGCCTCGATCGCTATCAAAGGCGCCACCGCCTCCGCGCAGGACGACACCAACGGCACCCCTGGCGTGGTGCTCAGCATTGATAAATCGCCCGGCTTCGACACCCTCAAACTCACCACCGCCATCGAGCGCACGCTGGAGGAACTGAAACCCACCCTGCCGCCCGGCGTGGAGGCGCACCTCATGTTCCGTCAGGGTGATTTCATCAGCCATGCCATCGGAAACCTGACCGAAGCCATCCGCGACGGTGCGATCATGGTGACCGTGGTGCTGCTGCTGTTTTTGCTGAATCTGCGCACCACTTTCATCACCCTGACAGCCATGCCTCTGTCCTTCGCCATCACGCTGCTCGTCTTCAAATGGTTCGGCGTCAGCGTCAACAGCATGACCCTCGGCGGCCTCGCCGTGGCCATCGGCATGGTCGTGGACGATGCCATTGTGGACGTGGAGAATGTCTTCCGCCGCCTGCGGGAAAACGCCTCCCTGCCCACACCGCTGCCCCGCCTGGAAGTCATCGCCCGCGCCTCCGGGGAAGTTAGAAATTCCATCCTTTACGCCACCATTCTCATCATCCTGGTATTCCTGCCGCTGATGGGACTGGAGGGGCTGGAAGGAAAATTATTCACGCCCATCGCCATCGCCACCATCACCAGCATGGCCGCCTCGTTCGTGGTTTCACTAACCGTTATCCCGGTGCTCTGCTCCTTTTTGCTGCGGCCCCGCGAAGGCAAGCCGCACCATGACGGATTTTTGGTCAGGGGCATGAAATCCACAGTCCGCCACACCTTCCTGAAGGCCGCCCTCGGCGCCCCGCTGGCGGTCATCGGTCTGGTGGCCATGCTGCTTTTCGCGGCGCTGATGCTCTATCCGCTCATGGGCAAGGAATTCCTGCCCACTTTCAATGAGGGCAGCGCCACCATCTCCTTCGCCAGCGCGCCGGGCACCTCCCTGCGCCAGAGCAATGAAATCGGTGAGGCCGGCACCCGCCTGCTGCTCACGATTCCGGAAGTCAAAAGCGTCGGCCGCCGCGCCGGACGCGCGGAAAAGGACGACCATGTGATGCCGGTTTCCGTGAATGAATACGACGTGGAATTCCGTGAGGGCGGCCGGCCCAAGGCCGAAGTCTTCGCCGAGATCCGCCAAAAACTCGGCACCGTCCCCGGCACGTTCACCAACGTCGGCCAACCCATCGGCCACCGCCTCAGCCACATGCTCAGCGGCGTTTCCGCGAAAATCGCGGTCAAACTTTTCGGACCGGACCTCGGCGTCCTCCGCAAAAAAGGCGCTGAAATCCGTGATGCCGCGAAGTCCGTCCCGGGCCTCACGGATATCAATCTGGAAGCCCAGGTGCCCATTCCCCAACTGCGCATCGAGGTGGACCGCGAGCGCGCGAAAGCCTACGGCCTGACTCCCGGCAGCATCAACCAGCAGGTCTCCACCCTCATCGGCGGCAGCACCCTGACAGAACTCCGCGAGGGTCAGCGCACCGTGGATTTGATCCTCCGGCTGCCGGACGCGATGCGCGATTCCCCCTCCAAACTCGGCGATTTGTTATTGGAAACCCCGGCCGGCCCACGCCTCCCGCTCCACCTCGTCGCCTCCCTCCACGAGTCCAGCGGGCCCAATGTCATCAACCGCGAGAACACCCAGCGCCGCATCGTGATCGGCGCCAACACCAGCGAGCGCGACCTGGAATCCCTCGTCCTGAAATGGCAGGACGCGGTGAAACAAAAGGTGCAGTTGCCGGATGGTTATTTCCTCAGCTGGGAGGGCGAATACGTGGCGCAGCAAAAAGCCTCGGCCCGCATCGCGTTCTTTTTCTCCATCATTCTCGCGGTCGTCACGCTGCTGCTCTATGGCTACTTCCGCAGTCTTTCGCTGGCCCTGCAGGTGATGTTGAATATCCCCCTCGCGCTCATGGGCAGCCTCGCCCTGACATGGTATATGGTGGGAAATATCAGCATCGCCACGCTCGTGGGATTCATCGCCGTGGGCGGCGTCGCCGCGCGGAACGGCATCATGATGATCTCGCACTATCTGCATTTGATGCGGCATGAAGGCGAGGGATTCACCCGCGACATGATCGTCAGGGGCACGTTGGAACGTCTGGTCCCCGTGCTCATGACGGCCCTCAGCGCGGGCATCGCGCTGGTGCCTCTGCTGCTAGCCGCGCACGAGCCCGGAAAGGAACTCCTGCACCCGGTCGCCGTCGTCATCGTGGGCGGACTCGTCAGTTCAACTTTGCTTGACCTGCTGGTCACTCCCGCCGTCTTTTATCTGATAGGCCGACGCCCCGCAGCCGCCGCCCTGCGACTCGATGCCCCAGCCGCCCAATGAATAAAACCCCACCCTTTTCTGTCATAGAAAAACCAAACCAAACCATTCGACCAAAACACAACACACAGCACCATCCGGACCACATAACACTATCCGGACCAACCAACCGACCCAACCCCCACCCAACACCATAACAAAATCATGAAAACCAAACTGACCCTCCTCTTCCTCGCCCTCTCCGCCGGCTTCGCCCTCGCCCACGGCGGCGTGGAACTCGGCCCCAACGGCGGCCGCCTCCTCGAGTTCAGCAAGGACGAATCCATGCACGGCGAAGTCACCGCCAAGGACGGGAAATTCGCCGTCGCCTTGCTCGACAAGGACCAAAAACCCGTCGCCGTGGCCGCCCAGTCCCTGACCGCCACCACCGGCACCGGCGCCAAACCGGAAAAGCTCGCCGTGGAAAAAACCGCCACCGGATTCAGCCTCCCGGCCGTGAAGGATGGCCAGACCATCATCCTCCAGTTCCGCGAAAACGAAAAAGCCAAACCCGTCACCGCCCGCTTCAAATACGACACCGGCAACTGCGAGGAATGCAGCAGCCCCGAGTGGCTCTGCAAGTGCTCGGAAGCCAAGGAAGGCGCTGATAAAAAAGAAGCTCCGAAAAAGAAATAACGCATCGCATTCCACCCCTCCGGTGCCCGGCTCCGCCACGTGTCACAACGCTTGGTGCAGCGCCGCGCCGGAGGGGCTCCGGATGCCAGGACGGACCGGGACGGATTGGACCGGGTTTTTGGTTAAGCGATTGTAAAAATCCCTCCACCCGCCGGAATGTGGGGCACATTGGCCCATTCCACGTTCCCATGTCCGCCGCTCCCGCACGCATCCTCCTCATCGATGACGACCGCAAACTCTGCCGCCTCGTCCGCGATTATCTTACCCCCATGGGCTTCGCCATCGAGTCCGTCCACGATGGAGCCGAAGGCGCAAAACTCGCCCTGGCCGAAAAATGGGACGCCGTCATTCTCGATGTCATGCTGCCCGGCCTCGACGGCTTGGAAGTCCTCCGCCGCCTCCGACAGGAATCCGGCATTCCCGTCCTCATGCTCACCGCCCGCAGCGACGAATCGGACCGCATCGTCGGCCTCGAACTCGGGGCGGATGACTATCTCCCGAAAACATTTTCCCCGCGCGAACTCCTCGCCCGCCTCCGCGCCGTGCTCCGCCGCGCCCACGGCACCGCCGGCCCCGGACCGGAACCGGTGACCGAACTAACAGTCAGGGACTTGAAAATCCAGGTCGAAGCCCGCTCCGCCACTCTTGGCACCGAACTCCTCGTCCTGACACCTGTCGAGTTCGAACTCCTCGTCGTCCTAACGCGCGCCAAGGGCCGCGTGAAATCCCGCGAGCAATTGGTCGATGAAATCCGCGACCGCGAATACGAAGTCTTCGACCGCTCGGTGGACGTCCACATTTCCGCCCTCCGCCGCAAGCTCCACGACGACGCCAAGGAACCGCGTTACATCCGCACCCTCCGCGCCGCCGGTTATATGATGATCGACCCGGAGGGCCACCGATGAAACCCGGCCTCCGCCTCTCATCCCGCATCTTTTTGTGGGCGTTGCTCAACCTGGTTCTGTTGGGTGCCCTGGCCTGGGCTCTCTTCCTTGGACAATTCGGACTCGGACTCGATTCCCTCCTCGCAGGCCGCGCCGGCGACCGCCTGCAAAGCATGGCCGACGTCCTCGGCGGCGAGCTGGCGCGCACCCCGCAAAACGAGTGGGACGCCGTTCTCACCCGCACCGCGGCCGCCTACGAACTCAAGCTCATGATCGTCCGCCCCGACGGCCAACGCTGGGCCGGTGAGCGCTTGGATATCCCCCCGAAGTCCGCCATCGCATGGGCGGCCCCGGCGGCGGCCCACCCGGCGACCGACCCCGCCCTGACAAATTCTTCCCCGATGGCCCACCCCAGGACTTCAACCCCGCCCGCCCCCAAAACCGCCCCGGAGACCGGGATCACAACCAACCCCCGGAAAACCAGCGCCCCCCGCGTGGCCCCGCAAACCCACCCGTCCTCCCAACAAATAATCCATCAGCCCCATCAGCCCTATCCGTCGGATCAGTCCCATCCGACCTATCAGACCTATCCACCCCGCCTTCATCCGCAGCACCCATCCCTAACCCAAATCCCGCTTTCAATCCCGACCGCCCCCGCCTCGGCCCCCTCCCTCCCGGAAATCCCGAAATGCGCCGCGGCCCCTGGCCCCGCCGCCCCCGATTCCTCCTCCGCGCCGGCCACCCCATTGAATATTGGGCCGGCGTCCCCCTGCCTAACCTGACCAATGCCGACGGCCGCCCCAACGGCGCCCTCCTCCTCGCCGTTGCCGGCAGCCTCACCGCCGGCGGCCTCGTCCTGGACCCCACCCCATGGCTTCTCGGCGCATCCGGAGCCTTGCTGCTCTCCTTATTGTTATGGTATCCCCTCGTCCGCGGCGTCACCCGCTCCATCCGCGAGACCACCGCCGCCACCGAACGCATGGCCGAGGGAAAATTCGACACCGCCATCCCCGTCACCCGCAGCGACGAACTCGGCCGCCTCGGCACCGCCGTCAACCACTTGTCAGGACGGCTCGATCACTTCGTCCACGGCCAACGCCGCTTCCTCGGAGATATCGCCCACGAACTCTGCAGCCCCCTCGCCCGCATGCAGCTCGGCGCCAGCCTCATGGAACGTGAAGCCGACCCCGCCCTCCTCGAACGCGTCCAGGACGTCCGCGAGGAAATCGAACTCATGACCGGCCTCGTCAACGAACTCCTCACCTTCTCCAAAGCCGGCCTCCAAACCCGCGGCGCCGCCCTCCAGCCCGTCCACCTAGCCACCCTCACCCGCCAAGTCATCGCCCGCGAAGCCATGAGCCCCGACTCCGTGGAAATGGACATCCCGGAAACCCTCCAAGCCCTAGCCGAGCCCGACCTCCTCGCCCGCGCCGTCGCCAACCTCGTCCGCAACGCCCTCCGCTACGCCGGCCACGCCGGCCCCGTCAAAGTCTCCGCCGCCCCTGCCCCCGCATCCACCGCCAGCCCCGCTTCCCTCCACGAAATCATCCTAACTGTCAGCGACCATGGCCCCGGCGTCGCCGAATCCGAACTCGACCGCATCTTCGAGCCCTTCTACCGCCCCGACACCGCCCGCACCCGCGAGACCGGAGGCACCGGCCTCGGCCTCGCCATCGTCCGCACCTGCATCGACGCCTGCCAAGGCACCGTCTCCGCCAAAAACACCACCCCCACCGGCCTCGCCGTCACCCTCCGCCTCAAAGCCCTGACCTAGCCCCATCCCCCAATACCTCGCAAAAAAAACGAAAGTCCCCCCAGCAAAACGACCACATCGCAGTCAAGGAATCCAGCCACCATCTCCGCGGAAATCACCAGCCCTAACATCACAAAATTCACCACCGCCCCCAAACCTTGGCCTGACGCCAACCCAAAACGCCTCAGAAAATCGCAGCACCCAAATCACCAAAAATGACCGCAGAGCGGTCAAGGAAGATAGCCGGGGGTTTCAACCCCCGGAACAATAAGAACAACACCCCAAACGTCGCGTAGCGACGCCGGAATAGAACGGAACCAAACTTCCCGCTTCCGCTCCAAATCCACCTATCTCCAACGATGCCAATTTGAAGGTCAACCGGAAGCAGTTCAAAATTATTCGCTGTCTGGTGGATTGTCTTTTTCCCCATGATCGCCACCAGCGTCTAAAGGCAGGATTTTCGGAGTCCTCCTCACTTTAGCTCCACCGTAAAACCAAGGCCGTTGAAATAGAGAGTCATAAGGTTTCGCATGACCTGCAAAACGAGCGCCTAACCGGTGAAGAGAGAAATGGTATTCCCCATAGTAAATTTTTGGTCCTCGCGGATTCCAATAATCGACCAGACCTGCTATAAATGGAGCAATAGCGTAAATAGCCAGTAGAAACAATAGAGTTTTCTTCATTGGATAGTCATCACGACGTTATTACTCATTAGATACCCGAATTCGGCCGGCTTCCCCCGTTGCAAGTGCGGGCGCCCGTCACGGCCACTGCCGGCGTGTTCAGCGCCAACACCCCCTTGGTGCTCTGCATTCGCCCACAACACCGAGCCGCATGGAAGGGAGTTGGAATCATTATTGTGAAACATGAGTAATTTTAAAGTCAGCCTCATTTTCTATTTAACCATAGCGAGAAATTGGATTCGGAACGATCATAGAGTTCCATTCCACCCTTAAGGAAATCTGCTGGGAATAAATCCGGGTCTCGGATTGCATTTCTTATCACACTATTCGCTTCTTGTAACTTGGCTCTGCATACCAGAGGATCCTGCCATTCCAATTTGCCGGGTCCAAAAATGTTCCGAATATTATCTTTTATTAATTTAATCTGTAAATCGATATGCGCTGGTCTCTGACTGAATTTGAATTCACTTTCGAATAAAATCCAGTAATGGAACACCAGGGGCTTTACTTTTGCCTCAACATCTTGGAGAGGCACTTTATGCTTTTTGCAATTAGCTAGAACCTGCAAAATGCGTTCCATGCATAGCTCTCCGATGATTCCGGATTTTAGGAAACAGGCATCTTCACTTTCTTCAAGCTTGCCCGGTGCATCTCCCGCCACGGGTATTGCCAAGCAAGATATGGAGGTGCAACAAAGGATGGTTAATGCGGAAAATATTGGCTTATACATATATTGGTTTGGGTGACATTTTTCCCACGGTTCATAAACGGCTCACTCGTTTATCTTCCGTATAATTAGGATATTATACGATGGAGAAAAGACCATCACCGCCAACGACGGGGCGCTCAGCGGCAACAGTCCCTATGTCTGATCTATTTAAAATAGGTAATAGTTTTTATCATATCCAAATTGAAGCTCTTTGAATCCACTTGATCTTGATTCAGCTTGGGTGCTCAGGGACCACCGTCGGCAGCGGCTCACGCAACCATCCACAGGCGCTCTGAATGTGCAGCGAATCCAATTCCCGTTGGACTGCCGCCAGGCATAGGTATCGGAGGTGCTTGAGAAATTATCCACGCTACGGCTACCCGGCCCAAATCGAAGATGCATTTCGAGAATGGTTTTACCCAGCAGTTGATCCGTAAATGAGCCGGCGTTCCTGAAATAGAACGGCAACAGAATAACAAACGGAATAAAAACCACCAGCGTAGCGGCGACTCTCTTTTGCATTATTTCATTTGAAGTTGAAGGCGTCCCGAAAAAGCAAACTGCGAGCATGAAAATTCTGGTATTTTCCTAGCAAATATTGTGCTTCATAATACATCAGAACAGTAATTTTGCAAGATTTTCCTTGGCCGGCGCTTAAATCTTCAAAGGCTCCGCAAATGATTTCCACAGCAGGATAAAACACCTGTATTCCCCTCGCCGTCTCTGTTGGCGCTTGGTGCGCGCCACACTATTTTTTCAACCGGCCCCCACCATTAGCATTATGGTATTTCCTCATTCCTTCCTCCATGATTGCATCCAAGTTGGGATCCTCGTATGTGGCTAAACAACCATATATCGAATATTCGTCCTCGTCGTTTTTACCCTTCCGCAAAAGCTCAATTAAATCGTTTTTGTTATTTTCATGAGGGCCAACGGAGCCCAATATTTTCAAGGCAAGGTGACGTTCACGCGGAGAATTCCGTTTCAACTTTTCTCCGACAAACAACCGACCGGAATCACCCCACTCCAATTTGATCCGATGTTCAAAATAAAACTCAACCCCCCCGGACTCATTAGAAAATCTATCATTAATAACTAACGTCGCCCACGCTAAACGCATGGAGGGTGAATTTTCTATGATGATTTTTGGGCGTGACGCAGATATCCAGAAAAACATCAAGTAAAGAAGCGCCATTACTCCAAGGAGAAAGCCATTAATTTTTCGATTGGATTTCATACCGGTAGAGGCCGAAAATTTTAACCAAAGTCCAACTATCAAAACTGGAATGAGGGCATATAGAAAATTATAGGAATATCTGGTGCATGGCCCAATTACTCCACAATAAAATGCTTCCGCCACCATGAAAGAAAACAGAATAAATACAAAGAACCTAATTAACTTGTCCATATTAAACCATCTGCTGAATGCGTGGATATTTACACCTTCCCCCCGGCACACTCGACCCGCTCCCCGCCTGGAAATACCGCTCCTGGTTGGCCACCACCATAGTGCTCACATCCGTCGTGTCCCGGGAGCTCTTCAGCCGGATCCCGATCTTGTCATAAGCATACCCAAAATCCTTCGCCTCCGTCGCATTGTCCGCACTGACCGCCTGCCCCAAAGCAGTATCTCCCCACGCCGTAGTCCCACAAGAATTAACACTGGCAAAAACATGCGCAATTCGCATAAAAGCCTGTCGGTTTAGGGGGTTAAGCATATGGTAAACTACCGCTCTGTGAATGTAGGAAGTCAGTCAATTTCCTTTGACTTGCTGTGTAATTTGCTTTGAACGCTCCAGAAAATCAATTTCTATGCGCGAAGTTTGTTTTTTCTGATTGCAATAAAGAATACTTAAGCTTCCGTCAT
>JAQGPD010000598.1 GCA_028293305.1 Verrucomicrobiales bacterium
GCTGCCGCGGACCGCCGACCGCCGCCCGCCGCCCGCCGACTGCCGACTGCCGGCTGCTGGCTGCTGGCTGCTGGCTGCGGGCTGCTGGCTGCTGGCTGCTGGCTGCTGGCTGCTGGCTGCTGGCTGCTGGCTGCTGGCTGCTGACCGCTGACCGCTGACCGCTGACCGCTGACCGCTGACCGCTGACCGCTGACCGCTGACCGCTGACGGCTGACCGCTGACTGCTGACTGCTGACCGCTGATTCGACTAGCCGATTCTGACGGCGTGTTTTTTGTCCAGGCGCAGGATGTCGCCGGGGGCGGGGGCGAGTTCACTTTTGGCGTCGGTTAGGACGGTGTCGTTGAGGCGGATGGATTTTCCTTCCACGAGGCGGCGGAGGTCGGCGTTGGACTTCGTCACCTGGAAACAATCCTGGTAGGCCTGGGCGCAGAGTGCGAGGATTCGTAGGTCGGCGCCGGGCTGAAAAATGGGCAGCTCGGCGGAGCTGAGGTCTTTTTTGGAGAAGCGGGTGTCCCAGTCCGCGCGGGCGGCATCCGATTCCGCCTGGCTGTGATAGCGGGCGACGAGACGCGCGGCGAGGGCTTTTTTGGCCTCCATGGGGTGGGCGTCGGAGGGCAGGATCTCGCCGAACAATAACAGATAGTAGCGGGCCATGAGGACATCGGAAATGCTCATGGCCTTGCCGAAGATTTCGGACGCGGGCTCGCTCAGGCCGATGTAGTTGCCATAGCTCTTGGACATTTTTTTCACGCCGTCGAGACCTTCCAGCAGAGGCACGGTGATGGCGACCTGCGGGGACTGGCCTTCCTCTTTTTGGAGGTCACGGCCGACGAGGAGATTGAAGAGTTGATCCGTGCCGCCGAGTTCGACATCGGCCCGGACCATGACGCTGTCCCAGCCCTGCATGATAGGATATTGCAGCTCATGCAGGCGCACTTCGCTGCCGGCATCGATGCGGTTCCGGAAGTCCTCGCGCTGCAGCATTTGCTGCAGGGTGACGCGGCTGTTGAGCTTCACGACTTCCGTGAAGGTCATGTTTTTAAACCACGTGCCGTTGTAAACGATTTCCGTTTTGTCGCGGTCCAGGATTTTGAAAACCTGCTCGGTGTAAGTGGTGGCGTTGGCGATGATTTGCTGATGCGTGAGCGGTGGGCGCGTGGTGGAGCGGCCGGACGGATCGCCGATCATGGCGGTGAAATCGCCGATGATCAGCACGGCGGTGTGGCCGAGTTCCTGAAACTGGCGGAGCTTTTCCAAGGCCACGCTGTGCCCCAGGTGGAGGTCCGGCGCGGTGGGGTCGGCCCCGAGTTTCACGCGGAGCGGACGGCCGAGCGCGAGTTTTTCCGCGAGGTCTTTTTCGGAATGAATCTGGACAGTGCCGCGTTTAAGCAGGGCGAGTTGGTCGGGAACGGAGGTCATGCGTGTGTGGCGGGACAGAGCGGGGCGTGGCCGGCGAATGGGCCGGGGCGTTGGTTGTGAGAAAACGGAGGGTCCATGGATGGCACGGATTTGGAGGATGGCACGGATATTTTTTTTGGGGCTGGGAGCGCCAGCTGGAAGCGCCACCCGGCCCGGCGGCCCCGGAGAATTGGTTTACTCATTCCAATGGCCGATGCCTTGAGGATGCTTTGCCGATGCTCTGGGGCCGCCGGGACGGACGGCGCTCCCAGCGGACGGCGCTTCCAGCGCGGTTATTGGGCGCGGGAGCGAATGTAGTTATGGATTCCACCGGCGATGGCTTCGGCTAGGGATTGGCGGTAGGCTTCGGTGTCGATGAGGATGGCTTCCTCCGGATGGGCTAGGTTTCCGCCTTCGAACATGATCGAGGGTGTGCCGGGGCGGCTTGTTATCAGCTTGTAACGCGCTGAGCGGATGCCTCGGTCCTGACAACGCAGTTTATACAATAAGTTGGCGTGGACGGCGGTGGCCAGGCCGAGAGAGACGCCATGATAGGCAAGGCGTTCGGCGTCCTCCGGAGCATCGGATTTTTCCGTGTCCGCAGCGTCCGGATAGTAAGTCTGAATGCCTTTTTCGCCGGGCGCACCATGGCCGAAATGAAGGGTGATGAATATCGCGTCGGCTTGTTCGGCAGCCAGTGCGGCACGTTCGTAGAGGGGAAGGAAGGAGTCGTCAGGACGCGTGAGGATTGTTTTGAGTCCGGCTTCCTCCAATCGCCTCTGGAGGCGGAGGGCGGTGTCCAGAGTGTAAGTGGATTCCTTGCCCCGCAGTCCCATGGCGCCCGAATCCATCCCTCCATGGCCGGCATCGATGATGACGGTGGTGACGCGATCGTAGCCTTTCAAGGAGCCGGGCCGGATCGCCGGGTCGAGGATATAACCAAGATCATGACGTGAAATCATGGGGCGTTCCTCCGAGGCCGGAGCGGGGTGGCGGAGCTTGAATTTGACATTGTTGACGAAGAGGTCGGAGGAGCCGGCTTTCAGTTTCACGACGGTGTTGTTGGAACGCAGAACCCAGTTGCCCGCTTCCTCCTCTGACAAGTTTTTGAAATGATAGAAATCCTTGAGTTGTCCAATGGACAGATATTCCACGCCGCCTATTTTGACAGGCTGCCAGTTGAAGGGTTTTCTTGGCTCCGGTGATGCCGTTTCCTGTTCCTGTTCTGTTATCTGTTCTGTTTTTTCGCTGCCCTCCGCTATTTTGCCCTCATTGGCTATTGAGGGATCGGCTGGCGAAGTCTGATCCGCCGGGGCCGTTTTGGCGGATGATTCCGGTGTTGGCGAAATGGGTGGATCGAAAAGTTTGGAGGGTTCGTAATTGTCAGGCGGCTGGAGGGCGGGAGCTGGTTCCGGAGGAGGTGCGGTGTTGTCTTTACCGGCAGCATTTCGATCCGTCAGGGTTTCCGGAAGTGGGCTGCTGGTTGCCGCGGTGGCGATGGCGGGGGCTTGGGAAACGACTGCGGAGGCAATGGCCAGGAGAAACGCGGCTGGTGTTAGGAAGCTGCGCGGGGAGGCTGTCCGGCGGTCGGTGGCGGGGCTGAGGATGGCCTCCACGCGGTTCGTTAGGCTGGCGCTGTTGGCCATGGCGGTGATGGTGGCATGGGTGGTCCGCGGAAGGGGGAATTGGCGGGCGCATTCGACCAGAAGGGCGGCGTAGGAGGGAGCGTCCGTCGTGGTGGTCAGGACGCGGTCGTCGGCGGCTTGTTCATCGGCGGCGCGGGCCCGGCGGGCGAGATTCCAGGCGAGGGGATGGAACCAGAAAATGGCCAGGAAAAAGCGGGCGATCATTTGCCAGAGAGGATCGCGGCGCAGGAGGTGGGCACATTCGTGGGCGAGGACGAGGCGCAGCTTGCCGGGCGGCCAGGCGGTGGCGGAAGCGGGCAGGGCGAGGGTAGTTTTCCGGATGCCCCAGACGCAGGGGGTGAAACTTCCTGGCAACAGCCTGACATCATTCACCAAGGCCCAACCGGGGATGCCGGCGCGGTCCGGGAGCGATTGGAATATATCGCCGGCGGGCTTGGATCCGATGAGCAGCCGGTGCCGATGATGTAGGCTCGCAGCCCACAGCATGAGGACTGCCAAGGCACCCACGAGCCAGAGGGTGACAAGTGTCAGGGTGGCCGTGGCCGGGAGGTTCAGTTGATGTGGAATGCCAGCTTTCCGAGCGATTTCCGGAACGGCGGAAGATGGGTTTTTTCCCGGCTCCAGCGCGGCTGGATTTGTCAGGATGGAGCCGGTGATGAGGCCGGATCCCTGTGGCAGGGAGGCGGCGGCGGCCGGGGTGGAGGGAGTGGCGGAGAGGGCAGGGAAGGGGATTGCGGCGATGACTTGAAAAGTGGTCAGGATCAAAGCCGCGGCCATGGTCAGGCGGCAAGTCAGGGAGCGCCGGGCGGCGGAGGCTTTTCTTTGAATCAGGAGGAATAACCAGCCGGCGCCGACCAGCAGACTGGTGTGCAGAAGGGCGGTTAGGAAAGTGGCGGTTGGGAAAGCGGCGGTTGGGAAAGCGGAGGGAAGGTCGGCGTTCATGGCTGTTTCGGAGATTTGGCGCGGGCTTCGCGGATGAGGGTTTCGAGGCGGGCGAGTTCCGCTTCGGAGGTGGAGTCCCGCGCGTCCAGCAGGCCGGAGACGGCGCGTTCCAGCGAGCCTTGGAAAAAGACATCCAGGAGGCGGCGGGCGGCGCTTTGGGCAGCCTTGGCGGGCGCGGCTTTGGGTTCGTATATAAACGCCCGGCCTTCCTGGCGGTGCCGCACATGGCCTTTTTCCAGAAGCACGCGGAGAATTGTGCGGACCGTGGCTCCGGTGGGGGCGTCCGGGAGTTTTTCCTCGATCTCCTTGGCGCTGGCCTGGCCGGAGGCGTAGAGGATATCCATGATCTGGCGCTCGCGCCGGGTGAGGGTTTCGGCTGGCTTTTCCTTGCTCATGTGTGTAGAAATACACAATTGACGCGCGGTGTCGAGATTTTAATTGTGTATTTTTACACACACGCTCCCGGCGCCTGGCTGGATGCGGCTGGAGCCGGCGGCGCGCGCTCTTCAGTAACCCTGCAAAGCCCACGGGTCGGCGGCCACAGAAGCCGTTGCGTGCTGACAGCCCGTGTTTTAGGTAGCTGAACTATTCCATGACGATCCCGCCCCAAGTTTCCCTCCCTATCATTCCCGTGGGACCGCTGTCCATTGATGGCGTGCGACCGCTATTTATATTGGGTCCCTGCGTGATGGAGTCGGAGGCATTCGTGTGGGAAATGGCGCGGTCCATACAGAAAATCACCAACGAACTCGGATTGAAATTTGTTTTCAAAGCCTCGTATGACAAGGCGAACCGCACCTCCGGCGGAGCCTACCGCGGGCCGGGTTGCGAGGAAGGATGCGCGCTTTTGCAGGCCGTCGGTCAGGAGCTGGGCGTGCCCGTCACCACGGACGTCCACTCGCCGGAGGAAGCGCGGATTGCCGGCAAATACATCGATGTTCTCCAAATCCCCGCCTTCCTCTGCCGCCAGACGGACCTCGTGGTCGCCGCTGCGGAAACCGGCCGCGTGGTCAATGTCAAAAAGGGTCAGTTCCTCGCGCCGTGGGACGTCGGGAACATCGCCGGCAAGATCAAAGCCACCGGAAATGAGAAATTCTTTTTTACTGAACGCGGAACGAGTTTCGGGTATAATGCCCTCGTGGCCGATATGAGATCTTTTTACTGGATCCGCGAACAAGGGTTTCGCGTGATTTTTGATGCCACGCACTCCGTCCAGCGTCCGGGTGGACTGGGCGCCAGCACGGGCGGGGACGGACATCTGGCCCCGGTCCTCGCGCGCGCCGCTGTCGCCGCGGGATGCGACGGGGTTTTCATGGAGACGCACATCGACCCTTCCAAGGCGCTTTCCGATGGCCCGAACCAAGTTCCGCTGTCAGACTTAGGCAAGGTTCTCCATACCCTGCGCTCCATCCATGAACTTGTAACGGCCTAACCACCCTTCCTTCCCATGCGCCGCTTTCAGAATTTTCTCCCCAGCGCTGCCCTGGCCTGCCTCGCCACCCTGGCCTGGGCGCAGGACCCCATCGCCAATCCGGCCCCTGGTCCCGCCACGCCGGACACCGCCGCCGCCACCGCTGCTCCCGAGGATATCGCCGCCAAAGCCATGGCTGCCATGGACGCGCTGAATGCGCCCGCTGAAAAAACGGAAAAACCTGACAAAACCAAGGCGTCGGACAACTCCGGAAAACCTGACAAGTCCTCCGCCAAAAAAGCCAAGCCCGTCCCTCCCGGAACCCCCTCCTCCGGGACTTCCAAAACCGCATCCAAATCAACCTCCACCGATCCCGCGTCCCCCGCCGCCGCCGCCGCGGACGATGACAACGACGACACCCCCGGCGGTCCCGACATCATTCCGCCTCCGCCCGAGGACGGCCGCGGCATGGACATGATGAGCCGTTCCCGCATGGACATGATGGTCCCGCCCGGCCGCAGCCACCGCGGCGTCCACTATCCCATGTATCGCGCCCTCGAAGGAGACCGCGGGGAAGTCGATCCCGCCCTCGCCGGCGCAGGCACTGTCGGCAGCATCACCGCTCCATTGGAATCCCTTTTCGAAAGCGAAATCGTCACCCGCCTGGACAATGATCACATCCAATTCGACCGCGCGAAATGGGTGCAGTTTGACGAAGTCATCAATCCTGACGGCACGCCCAAACCCAGCATGAGCCTGGAAATCGAGCGCGGCGTTTATGATATGAAAAATGATATCCTCATGACCAACCAACCGGTCAGGATCGAAAACAAACAATTCCTCATCGAGGGCGACACCATGCTCCACGACCGCGCCTCCGGCCTGACACGCCTCACCGGCCGCGTCCGCATGACCTTTTTCAATCAGGACCCCGAACCCCCCGCCGATGCCACCGCGCCGGCCGCACCAAAGCCCGCCGACTCTCCGGCCGCCACCCCGACGAGTCCTGGCGCTCCTCCCAAAGAATAACCAATCCCGCCCGCGCTCCCTCCTTTTTTCACCGCCGACCCGTCCGCCCGAATCCGTCCCCGCCCCGCCTCGTCCTGACATGAAATCCATTTCCCTCCGCTCCCTTCCGCTGTGGTCCGGCATCCTCGGCCTGGGCCTCTCCGCCGCCTTCGCCCAGGCACCCAAACCCGCCGCCGCGGACGCTCCGAAACCCGCCCCCACCGAGGCGCCCAAACCCCCCGTTCATAAACCGGAGCAGTCGGCCCTCAACCTCGTCAAACAGGAAAACCGCACCACCAAAC
>JAQGPD010000616.1 GCA_028293305.1 Verrucomicrobiales bacterium
CCAGGGAGGCCACGACTTCCGTCAGGGGACCGACACCTTCCAGCGCCCGGTTCCAACGCATCATGCTGCGCAGCATTTTCTGATTCGAGGAGTTGAAGCGGGAGGTTTCATACTCTTCCCGGCCGTAGGCTTTGACCACGCGGATGCCGCTGAAGGCTTCCTGCATGATCACGCCCATGGCGCCAGCTTCGGACTCCTCCTCGGCACCGGCTTTGCGCACTTTTTTGCTGACCAGCATCACGGGAATGATGCAAAGCGGAAATAGCAGCATAGCCATCAGGGTGAATTTCCAGTCCAGATAAAACAACACCGCCAAGGCGCTGAGAATGGATAGGGGCTGCTTCACGAGATCGCTGATCACGCCGGTGAATCCCTGCTGCGCGACGCGCGTCTGGTTCATGATCGTCTGCAGCAAATCCCCGCCTTTCTGTTTATTGAAAAACTCCTGGGACTGCTGGAGGATTTTCCCGAAAAGATCGCCCCGGATGTTGTCCAGCAATTTCAAACTGACCCAGACCAAACAATAGGAATTCAGATAGCCGAACACCGCGCGCAACAGCATGAGGCCCGGAATGGAGGCGCAGACGATGATGATCATCTGCAGCGGCTGCGACATGGGCACCGTCGAGGCCAGGGAAATAACATCCGTGAATCCCGGCGTCGCGGCTGTCGCTTTCAAGGCGTCGAATTCCGCGGTTTTGGCGAGCCGGTCGGACGCCAGCTTCGCGCTCAAATAGTGCGCCCAGGTGGTGCGGTGGCGCCGTTCGGCTTCCGGCAGCGCGAGAAGTTCGTCCAAGGCTTTCCGGGCTTTGGAGGTGCTGGGAGGGTGCACCACCAAGTGCCGCTCCGCTTCCAAAAACAGGCGGAACTCGGCGGGAAGCGCGGGGGGAAGGGTCAGCTTGAGCAGCGGATCCGTCAGAGGATCCGTGGGCGCCGGCACGAGGGTTCGCTCATGCACGGCTTTGCGGAAAGCGACGTAGGCTTTCAGGGCCGCCGCCTGATCCGCGGCGGGAAGTTCCTTGGCCGCCAGCACGTCGCGCAGCTCGGGCAGCTCGCGGTCCTCATGCCAGGTTTCCGTGACGTGACTGCCGTTCAGACCGGCTTTTTCCTCGGGCGGCAGGACTTTGTCCGTGACCTGATGCACGGTATAAACCAGCAGCCCATTCAGCCCGCCATAGACGGCCCCGCAAATCAGGCCGATGATGAATCTGGCGCGATACGGCCGGAGGTAGGCCAGCAATTTGCCATAAGGGCCGCGCGCCGCTGCGGCGAATTCGGCGGGCGACATCTTGGCGACCTCGGTGCGGGAATATTTCTTCATGGGGGAAACCGGAACCGTCAGCAGGACGGGAGGCACCGGATCAGGGGATGGTGGCGGGCAGATTCCGCCACGATCCGCCGCGCCGCAATAGGGCTTCTTGCGTTTGGAAATGTCGCGGGGCCGCGCGGAATTTTTGCTAGATCAGGCCGGTCCGAAATGTCAGGAAGCCGCACCCGGCGCACCCACCGCACCCGCCGCCTGGCCGCGCACGTGTTCCATGAGCGCTTTGGTGCCCTTGCTGCGGTGGCGCTGGGGATTCCACATCATGGCGATGGTCCGGCGCGGGGGCTCGCCGCTGAAGGAGCGGTAAACCCGGCGGTCGCTTTGGTCTATGCAGCGGGCCATTTGCGGGATGATGGACACGCCGTGGTCCAGCGAAACCAGCTCCTGCACGGTGGTCAATTGGCTGGTGCGCTCCACCGTGACGGGGTGGACCGACTGCCGCCGGCACAGGGAGTAAATGTTTTCCGCCAGACAATGCGCCTCGCTGAGCATGACAAAGGGGAATCCCTCCAAGGCCTTGACGGGCAAGTGCTCCGCCATGGCCAGCGGATGGCCGACCGGGGCCACCAGCAGCAGTTCCTCCGAAAACAACGGCTCCACCTCCACATATTTCGCCACGATGGGAAGCGCGACGATGGCGAGGTCGATTTCGCCATTCAGGCAACGTTTGATGAGATTGCCGGTCGTGTCCTCCTGCACCGCCACGGAAATGTCAGGCCGCATTTCCGCAAAGCCGCCGAGCAGTCCGGGGAGAAAATACGGCGCGATGGTGGGGATGGCCCCCAGCCGGATGCGGCCCCGGCGGCCGGCTTCGGCCAGCTCGGCGGTGGTCTGCTCCACGAGCTTCAGGATTTCCTGCGCGCGCTCGAATAGCAAATCACCCAGATCTGTCAGGACGACTTCGCGCGGCTTCCGGTCGAACAGCGGGTGCCCCACTTGCTCCTCCAGTTTTTGAATGGCGCGGCTGAGCGCGGATTGGGATAAATTCAGTTCCTCCCCGGCCCGGGTGAAACTGCGGGTGCGGGCCAGAATCACAAATTGCTCCAGGGCTTGAATCTCAAGGGTCTGCTTCATGTCTGGTTTTGAGTCATGCGCGCCACGCATGGCAAGCAGATAAACTATGCATTGGCCGAATGCTCATCTCCCTGCCAAAACAGCGCCTGCCGATTGCTATCAGCATCCGGCATCCTCCAGCAACCCAACCCTGACTTAAAATCCAATGCTCAACCTGAACCTACGGGGCCTGCTCGCCACCCTCATCCTGGCCCCCGCCACCCTGGCATCCGCCCAAGG
>JAQGPD010000632.1 GCA_028293305.1 Verrucomicrobiales bacterium
CTGACGCTGATGATCACCTCCCCGGCATTGGCATCGCCGTCGGCATTCGAGTCGCGCGTGCCGATATATTCGGTGCCCGCGTAGTCCAACACTTTCTGCACGGTGGCTCCCTGCACCCCCTTGAACCACACATCGAACGTGTAACCCCCGGCAGCCGTCACCAGCGGACGGTTGAGCAATTTCCGTTTGGTTGTCGCGAGGGTGCCGGGCGTGTCGATGAAGCTGACGGATTGCAATCCGGCTTCCGCTTCTGCCGGAACATCCGCGCTCACCGCGACCGGCAAATCCACCGTCGTGCCGGTGGCCACCGCGTCATTCCCCACTCCGCTCACATCGAACACCGTCTGGCCATTCCCACCGCCATTGTAGGAATCCGGGAATCGATAGGACAACAAAGGCAGGAACTCCGATCCCGCGATGATGAAAGGCGCGGAAAAGTAATAACTATTTCCACTATCATCTGAAAAACTGACCGCCGCCGTATGCCGCCCCGGCGTGAATGGCACCAGCGGCGTGATCACCGCCGTGGTGATATTTCCCGAAACGCTAACTGATGGAACCAGTGCCGCGCCATCGACCTTGACGACCAATGAAGCGGGAACCAGCAAGCCGCCCGCACCGTCCTGAATGGTCAGGGTGGCATTGCCCGCAACGCGTGAGGCCGCTATGCCGAGCGTGGGACCGTCATAATTCCGCACGCCCAGAAACGCGGTCGGCCGGTAAAGCAGTCCACGGTAATACTCGGAGGTGAAAGTGGGATGGCGGCCGATGCCGGTGACGCGGTCCAGGGAGTCGCCAAAGCTGGTCTTCACCCGGCCCGTATAGCTGAACCGATGTCCATTGAGCGTGATGGTGACGGTGCCCACGAGGTTGGCCAGGTCCGTGCCGTCGGTCACTTTGAAGGAGTATTCCACATGGTTCCAGTCCTCCGGCAACAATCCGTTATCCGCATCCAGGAGGATGTCCGCATTGGTCGCGCTGAGGCGCACCACCAACTGCCCGAAGCTGCCGTCATTGTCCGAATCCAAGCCGTTCAACGCAATGAATTCAGTCCCCGCATAGTCAATTACTTTTTGGAAAGCTGTGGTCGATGCCGCCGGGATTCCTTTGAACCAGGTGCCCATGGTGAAGCCGCCCGAGGCGACCACGGCCGCGCTGTTGAGGAGCTTTTTCGCATCTGTCAGGATAAACCCATTGTCCAGCGTGGAGTCCAGCGACTTCGTCCCTGCCGGCGCTCCGGGCGGGACGTCGTCGCTCAATGGGACCACGCCACTGATGGTTCCGTTATTCAATCCCGTGCTTTGGTCGGCCACGATCGTGGATTCCGCGGTGCCGTCGTAGGAGGCGGGAAATTGATAGTCGAAAACCGGCACGATGCTGTCGCCCACCACATTGAAACTCCGCGTTTCCGTGCGCGGCCCGGAAGCGTCGCTGAAATTGATCACCAAACTATACACGCCCCCGGGCAAGGGCTCGACCGGGGCGTAGGACAACTCCCGGGTGTCTCCGAACTCGCTCACATTCAGCGTGATGGCCGTTCCATTCAAAGTCGCCGTGATGGAGCTGGTGACCACGGGTGATACTCCGTCCTTCAAAGTGGCGCTGAAACCCGCGGCCCCGGACGTAGTTAGCAGCAACGAAGGAAAAGCCACGGGTTCGGTGCCCAGATAGAGGCAGGGATTGTAGACCAGGCCGGCGTAATACTCGGTGAAAACCGGATGCCGCCCCAAGCCGACGGGCCGGTTGTAGCCGGTGTAGGTGGTGTTGGCGACCATGCTCCGGTTAGGATAAATCCTGACAACTCCATTCAGGACCACCGTCACCGTGCCGATGGGGGTGGTGGTCGTGCCGCCGGTCACGGCATAGGCGACCGTGATGTGATTCCAACCGTCCGCCTCCAGACCGTCGTCGATATCCAGGTAAAAAGTGTTGCCGGCGCCTCCTCCCACCCTGACAATCGCCTGACGGAATTTTCCATCCGCATCCGTGTCCGCGCCATTCACCGCGATAAAGTCCGTGCCGCTGTCGTCCATGATTTTTTGGAACGCCGTGGAGGTGGTGGTGGGCACGCCATTGAACCAAAGATCCATCGTAAACCCGCCCGCCGCGTGTAATGTCGGCCGGTCGAGCAGCTTTTTCCCATTGGTCAGGATCGCTCCGGTGACTGCGGCCAAATCCAGCGACTTCGCCCCCGCCGGCGCGCCGGGCGGAACGGAATCACTCAATTCCAGAGGATCGGCCAAACCGTCCAACCGGAGCACCGTGCCGTTTCCACCTGCCGGGCTGGTGTCGGTGACGTCGGGGGTGAGGGCCGCGCTGCCCGCGTAGGAGGCGGGAAACTGATACTTGAACAGCGGCGTCAGTTGGGCGGGAGCCACGCTGCGCAACAGCAGCAGCCCAGACATTGCAAGGAAGGTGATTTTCATGGCGGGGGGATTGGGATAAAGACCGGCCAAGCCGGAATTTGCAGGATGGCGTGGGATGGCCCATGATATCAAAGCGGAGTTGATGCCGTTTCCGTCACATCAATAGCACATTGCCGGAAATGTCGCATAACTGGACCGGAATGTAGAACTGCGGTCCCCTTCCGGTGGGCGTCACCGCGCGGAAAGTCCATTCCATCAGGTCTTCATTAAGTTTCCAAGCCGCCTTCCTGGTTCTGTCCATGGCATTTCGCCTGCGGGTATACATGCGGTTTATAGTGGGAAATCGTCCCGGAAGCGTCATTTGGAGTATAAAAGGAAACGTCGCCCCGAATGTCTATCTTTGCAAAAATACATACTTTTCGAACAAATGCATCCCCCACCGCGAACAGTGCCGCATTTCAAATTTCCGGTGATGCAAAGATTAAACTTTGCCAGGTCCGACGTATGGGATACAACCCAAGATTATGAGCCATCCTCTTTCCACCGCCGCCCTCTGTCTGACGCTCTGCTCCCTGCCCGTCCACGCCCAGGATGCGGCACCGGCGGAAAATGTGATGCGCACCCTGGAAAAAGCCGCGTCGTTTTTCCATCCCCAGGCGGGGGCTCCGGCGCGTTCCCTGCACCTCTCGGGAGAGGTGATGGCGGGATCCGGAATCGGTGAATCCCTGAAAGGCGCGACCTTCGACCTGCGGATGGAGCCGCCGCGCTATCTGAAACTGGACATCACCGCCGCGGGTCGGCATGTGGTGCTTTGTCAGGAGGATGACAAGGTCTGGATCCACGTTCCTGACAAGAAAATGCTGATCGTGGGTGATGCCGCGACCCCGCGTTTCAGCGGTCGCGCGGACAGCGTGCAGCCTGTGGTGATGAGTCTTTTCCCACCGCCCGTGAACCGTGCGAAATTGATGATGGTGCCGGCGCTGGTCAGCGCGGCCACCTCCACCGCCGCCAGCGGCGCGCGCACCATCACCCTGACACCTTCCCCGGCCGCCGCGGCCGTGGAGCTGCCAATGAAAAATCCGAAACTGACCGCGACCTTGAATGCGGGATCGCCTTGGCCGGAGACGCTGGACTATGAGGATGCCGCCAACAAGCTGACGCTGCGGCTCGCGCCATTGGAACTGACCGATGCCCAGCCCGCCTCCGTCTGGCAGCCCAAGCCTGCGGCGGATGACCGCGTGGAAACCGTGGCTCTGGTCCACCTGCAGCGGTTTTTCCAAGTCACCATGGCTTCCCTGGGCAGCCGCATCACCACCCTTCCGCCGGCCAAGGGTGAGCGCTGGCTGGTGGGCACGGCGGGCGCCGGACGATTGGAGGATCACGATAGCACCCGCGTTCTCTTTTTGTCAGGAACCCCGGAGGAGATGGGACGCCAGCATGGCACGCTGCTGAAAAAGGAAATCCGCCGCGTGGTGGACCGCATTCTGTATGGCGTGGGAGTCGGCAGCTCCTTTGAA
>JAQGPD010000006.1 GCA_028293305.1 Verrucomicrobiales bacterium
CGTCATAACAATCCTCAAGTCGCGAAATGCTGGCTTCCAGACCGAAGCGATCCCTAACCGTCAGGGCGGCGGCTTCGGAGAGGCGGGTGAGCTGGGCGGGGTCGCGCAGGAGCGATAGGATGGCGTCCGCGAGTTCGCGCGGGGAGCGTTCGGCGACCAGCAGGCTGTCGACGCCATGGGTGACGGCTTCCGGGATGCCGCCGTGGCGGGTGGCGACGACGGGGAGGCCCGTGGCCATGGCTTCCAACATGGAATTGGGGATGCCCTCCTGGTCGGCGGTGTCCGTCAGCTCGCTGGGATGGAGGAAAAGGTGGGCTTTTTGATATTCCGCCAGGAGTTTGGTCTGGTTCATCCAGCCCAGCACTTTGACATTTTCACCAAGGCCGAGTTCATCCCGGCGTTTGATGAATTCCTCCTTCACCGGACCGGTGCCACAGACGATGAATTGGAGTTTTGGGAACTCGGGCACCACGAAACGCAAGGCTTCGAGCGTGGTGAATAGGCCTTTTTTGGGGATGAGGCGGCAGGCTTGGACCAAGCGCCAGGCACCATCCGCCGGGGCGGTGCGCCGCGAGGCGGGGAAAGCGTCGAGAGGAATCGGCGTGTAGTTGAGGCGCAGTTTTTCCTCCGGACAACCCAGCGCCTTGAGTCCATCCAGGAGGGATTGACTGCGGGCCAGGATGAGTTTGGCCTCTTTGAACACGCACTGGAGGCTGGCAACATAGTTCCGGTCATCGGTGAATTTCACCACATCGACTCCATGGAAGGAGACGATGAACGGACCGCCCCAGGCTTGGAGCATTTCCAAATATTTCACGGCCTTGTGGCCATAATAGACATGGACCAGATCCGGCCGGTGACCGCGGAGGAGCGCCGGAAGATTGTAGGGAAAATACTCGGGCGCGGAGGTGATGCAGCGTGGCGGCGGCCACTGTTTGATAACGTGTTTATACCAATAGCGGAGGATAAAATTCCCCTTCGGCCTGGGACGCACCTGGCGGTCCATGAGCACCACCGGTTCAAAGGGAAACCGTTCCTCGTGTTGGAGTTGCTCGGTGAAAACCGTGTTCCGGTAGCGGCGGAGATTGACGACCTGCCGGTAAAGGCTCTGCATTTCCGGCTTCAGCCATGTCCCGCAGAGGCTGACCAGGCGGGGCAGGACGGGGGGGGAGGAAACGGCCGGCAGAGGATCAGGCATTGGGGAGTGGGTGCAGGGGCGAATATGAATTAACGTTCACTTTAAGGCTTTTTCCAGAGATAAAGCCAGCGCTCACTGACGGCATTTCCCTCGGCGTTCCGGAGCTCGCAGGTGAGGTCGATGTCGCGGAGGTCGGCCGGGGGTTCGATAACAAAGAAGGCGCGCAGCACCTGGGGCATGTGGATGTCCGGGTTGCGGCCGAGATCGAGGGGGAGGCTGTCGACATTCGCCATGCTGAGGTCCGTGATGTCGGCGTGGATGAGTTTGATGGCGGGATTGTTGGTGGTGACGAAGGGCTTGAAGTCCTTGATGTCATCCCATTTCGGATCGCCGACTTTTTTCTCGGGTGCGAGGGGCTTGGCGAAGTCGATGGTGAATAACAACTGTTCCGGTTTTTGGACCGGGTGGCCGTAGCGGGTGTCCTTGACGGTGAAAAGTCCGGACGGGGCGGGGTCGCGCTGCCACACGAGGCGGTATTTGAAGTGCCAGGGTTTGCCGACTTCCGGTTTTGGATCCGGCTCCCAGACGAGAATCACGTTGTCGTTGGTTTCATCGGTGGTGGGCATTTCGATGAGGTGCAGCTGGCCTTTGTCGAAGCCTTCGCCGGGCTCCACGCGGACGCTGGGGCGGTCATGATAGTGGGCCTCCACATCCTGGTAGGATGCGAAGGAGCGGTCGCGTTGCAGGAGGGACCAGGACTGCGGTTTTTCCAAACTGAACACGCAGTGGCGGAACTGATCCGGCGTGTGGTCGAGGGGGCGGAAATGTTTCGCGCCGGTGCTGAGTTCCATCAGAAGTCCGTCGCTGTCATGGACTTCCGGACGGAAGTCGTAGGCGCGGGGGTGGGTGAGTTCGCCGAACCAGAACATGCTGGAGAAGGGGGCGAGGCCGAGTTGTTGGACAGGTTGGCGGAGGGTGATTTCCGCGTCGATGTCCATGATCGTCTCCACGCCGGGGGTGACGGTGAATTGATAGGCCCCGGAAACGCTGGGGCCGTCAAGCAGGGCCCAGGCGGTCAGGGATTTGTCATTGGCCTCCGGGGTTTTCAGCCAGAAGTTTTGGAAGTCGGGGAATTCCTCCGGCACGCCGGGAAGGCCGCTATTGAGGGAGAGGCCGCGGGCGGAGAGGCCGTAGGGGGCTTTGGCGGGGATGCTGCGGAAATAACTGGCACCAAGGAAGACGAGGAATTCGTCCATGTAATCCGGCGAATTCAGCTGGGTCCGGGCGCGCCAGCCCGCGTAGCCGGGAGGGGTGGGGATGCCGTTGGGGACTTGTTGTTTTCCGTAGTCGAAGAGGCTGCGGTCGAAGAAGAGCGGCTTGGCTTCCGCTCCGGCGACTTCGTAAAGTTTGACGGATTTTTTCGCGGTCCAGCCGGGGTGGAAGAAGTCGATGGAAAACGGCTTTTTGTCAGGGGCCCAAAGGCCGGCATCCATCCTGAAGCGGATGTCGCGATGCTGATCGTAAGTGAGATTTTTCCAAAAATCCGCAAGGTCGTCAGCCGGGGCCGCGTAGGGAACGGCCGCGCGCTCCTTGGCGAGGTTGCGGACGGTTTCGAACGAAAAATCTTCAGCCATGGCGGAGGTCAGGCAGGCGAAAAGGGAGACAGCGGAGAGAAGGGCGCGGGTCATGGACGGAGTGGGGGGAGCAAAAAAGGGCGGCGATGCTTAAACGATCCCTGCGGTGATGCAATTGCGATCCGTGGGGGGATCGGGAATGAATGACAGGCTTGTCATGGCAGCGTCACAGGCCGGGTGGCGGGCCGGATCCGGGGGGAAGGCGGTGCGTGGTCGCGTCGCGGGCGGTGCGCCAGAGGGTGGCGGCGGCGTGACGGTGGTCAACGCAGAGTTTTTTGAAAATGCGGTCGAGGTGGTTTTTGACGGTGTGCGGGCTGATGCCGAGGATGATGGCGATTTCATCGTTGGATTTTCCCTCGCTCAGCCAGTCCATGACCTCGCGCTCGCGCCGGGAAAGGGATTCTGAAGGCGTCGGCGCGGCTTCATCCTCAACGAGAAGCACCGCAGCGCCGGCCCGCCGGGACTGGACCAGCCGGACGCGGATGGACCGGTTGTTTTGTTGGAGCAGGACCTCGGGGAAGGGGCGTCGGGGAGAGGTCCTGGTTTTTTCAATGTAGAGCTGCGCCAGCGCGGGCGGCAGCGCACCGCCGGCCCATGTTTCCGCCGGGACGAAATGCCGGAGGCGCTGGCGGGCGGTCGTGGAACCCCACGCCCGGGCCCCGCGCGGGTCGGTGAAAATGAGGCTGTGCCGCATTTCCCGCTCCATGGTTTCGATCAACTGCCGGGTCGCCGGCGAGGGGTTTTCCATGGCCTGCACCGCCAGATCCTCGAGGGAAAAATCCACTCCCGCCGCACCGAGGCATTGGCCATTCACCAAAATCGGTGAGGCCAGGGTGACGATCAGCACCGACTGACCGCCCATGGGATATTCATAGGGACCGACCATCACGCTGCGCCGCATCCTTGTGGGAAGCATATAATAAGCGCCGCGTTTCGGGTCGTTGCTGGCAATATTCGCCTCCACGTGGATCCCGCCAAAGCGCCGATGCCACACCGGGAGGAACCGTCCCGTCGCGTCGTGTCCCGTGGCATTCACAAAATCCGCGTCCTTTCCATCCAGGGCATCCGGCTCCCAGACGGCCCATACGCCCAGGTAGCGTGGATTCGCCTCCAGAGCCCGGCGCAGGATCGCGCTGTGCAGCTCCCGGTCCACCACCGAAAGCGCCTTCAATCCCGCGAACAATGCCGCCAACTGATCCGGAGCGCCGTGAGTTAGTATCATGTGGATGCGTGACTAAAAACGGATAGTAAAAAGAGAGGCCGGAGGTTTTGTTTGCGTATTCCTGACAAAACCAAGAACGTCAGGTGGACGGTCTATAGCAATTCCATCTGATGCCAGGCCGGTGCCGAAGCCGGGGCCACGGTCGGTGCCGGCGGGCCGGCCTCGCGGGCGAGGGCGACAGCAAGCGGCGGCGGCACCGCAATCGGCACGGGCCGGGTGCGGACGCGGAACCATGGGGTGGCTTCATGCGCGGCGGCGCAATGCACATCAACCTCCGCCAGCTCCCGCGCGGCCAGCACGGCGCGGATGGCGGCGGTGGCGAGGTCGGGGGTATTGCAGTCCCGGCTGAGATGGCCCAGGACGATCCGTTCCAACCGGGCGCAGGCCATTTCCGCGATGAAGGCGGCGGTTTGTTCATTGGATAAATGCCCGTGTCTTCCCTGGATGCGCTGCTTGGTGGACCAGGGGCGTTTGGTGTCCTGACTTAAAAGTTCGGTGTCGTAATTGGCCTCAATAAAAAGCGTGTCCAGCGCCCGCAGTTTTTGCCGCATCAGCGGTGTGATGTGACCGACATCGCTCAAAATCCCCAGCGCGGCCTCGCCGTGGCGCAGCACCAGACCCACCGGCTCCGCAGCGTCGTGGGGCACGGGGAAGGTCTCCATTTTCAGTCCGGCGAATTCAAAACTTCCCGCGCCGGGGACGATGTGCCAGTTTTTTTCGCCCTTCATGGAGTCGCGCATGACCTCGCGAGTGCGGGCGTTGCACAAAATGGGCAGAGGATGTTTTTTGGTTAGAAGATCCAGGCCGCGGCAGTGGTCGCCGTGTTCATGCGTGATGAAAATACCGTTCAGACTTTCGGGCGCGACGCCCGCGAGCGCGAGGCGTTCGATCAGCCGCGTGGCGCTGAGGCCGGCATCGATCAAAAGGCGCGAGGTGCCGGTGCAGACGAGGGCGGAATTGCCCGCACTGCCGCTTCCGAGGACGATCAACTTCAACATAGGGCTGCATAGCCTCTAGGCCGAGCCCGCCGGGGTGTCAATCGGGGCGGCGGAAATGCGGCCCGGATCAGCCCATGAAACCAAGGTTCCGGTTGGCGAAGCGGTTGAGATTGGGGAACACGATATCCAGTTCCGATTCCCCCAAACCAAACCACCGGGCCAGCGTGGCGGCGTATTCATCCGTGCTGGTGGAGGGCAGAAAACGCCCCGTCGCGCCGCTGCCGGAATCAGTATCGTCCGGCCCGCCGAGTTGTTGGACGGGGAAGGTGCCATAGACTTTTCCGCCCGCGACGGCGCCGCCCATGATCATGTGGTGGCTGGACCAGGCGTGGTCCGTGCCGAGCCCGTTGGATTTGAAAGTGCGGCCGAAATCGCTGATGGAAAATGTGGTGACTTTTTCCGGAATGGATAGCGACTGGGTGGCCGCGTAGAATTTCGCCATGGCCCGGCTGACAGAGGCCATGAGATTGTTATGGGCCAGGGGCTGATCCCCGTGGGTGTCGAATCCGCCGATGGAGCAGAAAAAGATCTGACGCTGCATGCCCAGATAGTTCCGCTCCGCGATGATGCGGGCGATGGTGTGAAGCTGCTGCTCAAGTCCGGACAGGTTGTTGTAACTGGCGACCGTGGCGGGAATTCCGAAGGCGGTGTTGATGGCCGTGCCGATGGCGGCGTCCGGGTTGCCGGTGGTGAGTCTTGTCAGGGCGGTGGAAAGGGAGGCGCCGTTCAGGAGGGCGCGTTCATTGATATTCCGGAAATCGCGCAGCGTCAGATTGGCGCGCTCCGCATCCAACAACGCATCGCCGCCCGCCGCGCCGGGATCGCGCAGGATTTTATCCATCAGCGTTTTCCGGGTGCCGCTGTAGTTGGTGAAAGTCACGGCTCCGCCGGTGCCGATTTGGAATTGATTGACGATGTCCCCCACTTCCCAAGTGTTGCTGCCGGCCATGGAGACGCTCATGGAAATCGAGCCGGACGGGATGCCTTGCCTGACAAGTTCCTCCTTCATCCTGTCCACGCTGCGCCCGCCCCAGCCGGTGCGGCTGATTTGGTCAGGGACGGAGGTCATCCATTCCGTGACCTGGTCATTGTGGGAAAAAAGCTGCGGCGGCTTGCGGCGGGTGCCGGCGCGGTATTGAGCGCGGGTCAATGGCTCGACCAAGGTGCCGACGCCGGGAAGGAAGGCGAGTTTGTTTTGGTTATAAAGCGTTTGCACGCCGGTCATGGCGTTGTGCACGGCGTATCCGCTGTCGGCGGCTCCTGTTAGCGGGATGCCGTAATAAGCGTTGGGATTCGCGGCCCCACCCACCAGTGGACGCGCGGCGGCTTCCGCGGCATCCCGCCAAAGGGCAAGCCTCGGACCGCGGATGGCGCGGTAGTTGTCATAACGGGCCGCATCCCATGGGATCAACATATTGGAGGCGTCATTGCCGCCGTTGAGGAAAAGACACACCAGTGCCTTGTAATCCGACACGTTGGTGGCGGCGACGGCGTTGTTGAGAAGCCGGAGGTCGAAGAGCGCATTCGTCGCTCCAAGGCCCAGGCCATAGCCGGCGGCATTCCTCAAAAACGAGCGGCGGGAAAAAATTTCGCGGGAGGACATGGGGTGGGGGAAAATTTTGGAAATTGAGAAATTAGGAAATTAGGAAATTAGGAAATTAAAAAATTAAGAAATTATGAAATTTGGAAATGGGGTCCTATTTTAAGGTCGTTAATTATCGTTGGACGGCGAATTCCGGGCATAGGGAAATCAGATAGAGTGCTTCGGCCAGGCGGCTCATTTTCTCGGCGTCCGAGGTGGCGGGGAAGGTGTTGAGATACTCCACCAACAGGGTGCGCAGGCGCGGGGTCATTTGGCCGGGGAGGAGCATGGTGGCCAGATGATCGACCAGGTTGCCGGCGTTGGCAGCCATGGCCCGTTCCGCGGTGAGGTCCAGTTTGATCTCCCTCTTGATAGGATCCGGATAGAGGTAGCCCTGACCATAACTTAGGGGAGTGGTGGTGTTGGCATTGTTCCGGCGCGTTAGGTCGTAGAACCAGTTTGCGGTGGTGATGGCGCTGGTTTCGCTGGTGATTTGGAATTCCGGACCATAGAGCCCGGCGTTGCCGGTGGCTCCCAGGAAGACGTAGTCGGGTTCATAGAAATTGAATACCGTCGGCGAGCGCAGCGGGCCTTGTTGGAAGGTGCCGCGGGTGTCGCCCATTTCCCAGACGTGGCGGAAGTCATTTCCCCGGGCACTCAGCGTGAACTTCACGGCGTCGGTTCCCAGATTGGTGACGACGGCGGTTTGTTGATAGGCGCGGGTGGCGGAGAAATTGCCGCCGTTGGTGGCTCCGGGCGTGGTGCTGCCGCCGGGAGTGCCGGGGGCGTCCAGCCGGGCCGTGGTCAGGATCAGATAGGCGTTGTTCAGCTCCGCCGGTGTGTCGGCTTGCGGCGCGCGGGTGAGGGGGATGCCATT
>JAQGPD010000031.1 GCA_028293305.1 Verrucomicrobiales bacterium
CCGCCAAAGTGGTGAACTGATTGGCCGCTGGATTGAACGCAAAAACGGTTCCCAACCCATTGAATCCCCCCTCGGCGGTCGATCCGAGAAACCGCTGCGAATTTTCGTCCCACTTAAGCTCTCCAAAAGGGGCTTTTCCCCGGCTGCTCCCGTCGTTTCCGGAAAAATCCAAAACATGGCTGAAGACCAGATTCGAAGCGCCAATTTTGAAAATCGTCCCGTTTCCCCCACTTCCGCCAGCCGACGTCGTCCCCCAAATTTGACCATTCGCATCCTTCTGCACCCCCCCCTGCGGGAGGCTGCCTTTGGCGAATCCCGTGGTGCCGGTAAATGATGCAACCGACGTAAAATCCCACGTTACGGGGTTGAACCTGAACACCGTGCCAAAACCAGTCCCGAAATTCCCAACTCCCCCCAGAACCGTCGTTCCCCAAAGATGTCCATTCCCATCATCCAATAATCCGCACTGCGGCCGACGCCCTTTGGCTATGCCACTATTGCCACTGAAATGCACCAACACGGTGATTTCACCCAACTCATTTACCCTATAGAGAGTTCCATATCCGTATGATCCACCTGATTTAGAAACACCATAATAAAAACCATCTGTATATTTTAATAGTCCACTGTTCTCCGGCCCCGTCGGACCCGCCTGCAATGCTAACAACGGCTCATAACTGGCAGCCTCCGCATTGGGGATTCCGGCCTGCGCCAACAAAAAAACTACAGCAACCAAAACCACTTTCATAAATTATGAAAATTATAGAAGCTATTTGGTTTTGATCAAGGATTCATTCCCGTAAAACTAATAATTTCCATATAATCTGAGCATATGTAAGCTCATTATAAGTAGGTAAAAGCAGGCTGGATGGACAACCTTAGCCACCTGAACCAGTTCAAATGAAAGGAGTTGCGCGTCCGGTGGTCAGATCAGAAAGCCACTCCGGAAGGGGTCATCGGCCGCGATAAAAAAGGTGTGCCTGCCCGTAATCCAGGCCTGCCCTTCGATTTCGCAGACCACTCCACAGCCTTGTGAGACGGTCTGCCGCTCCACAATGTGGCCCCGGAAGGTGCTGCCTGTGATGCCTTCAGCTACCCAGCCCTCTCCTTCATCCAATTTCCCATCGGCACTCAGAAGCGCCATTTTGGCGCACATCGCCATTCCGCCCGGACTGCGGTCGATGCATTCCTCCGCGAAAACTCCCACCAGGCGCGCATCGATTTCGCCTGCCCGGCGAGCGCCGGGTGTGTCCTCGAAAACCACTCCGAAAAGTCGCCCGGGATTCGCAGGGCCGGCGTCATCCGGGTTGGACCCAACCCTAAGTCGTTCCTGCTGAATGGATTTGGCGATCAAACGCCCCGCCGCCAGGATCTTTTCGCTATTTCCCGCCGAAAGGTCCAAACCCACAGACCCCGCTTTCACAAAAGCAAACAAGGCTCCGCCAAATCCCAAATCGTATTCCACCTTGCCCAATTCAGGCACTTCGAGGCGGCGTCCATTCGCCACGGCGTAGGCGGGAAGATTTTCAAAAAAGACTCTATCCACTTGATTCCCAACCACTTGTCCATAAGCCCGAATCATCCCGGCGGCGGTATCGATCCGAAGTCGCGTTTCCGGCGCCTTCATTTCGACGAGGCCGCATTCCAGCAAAATGGTGGTCAACGCGATGACTCCATGCCCACAAAGCGGCCCAAAACCTCCGCGATGCATGAACAAAACTCCAAAGTGCGAACCGCTTTTTTCCGGCGGCGTCAGCAGGCAGCCATACATTTCGGGATGTCCCCGGGGTTCGAAAAGCAGCGCTTTTCTCAGATGATCGTAGTGTTCCTGGGCGAAGTTCTGCCGCTCCAGCATCGTCCGGCCCGGTGGCGCGGGCAGTCCGCTGATGATCAGGCGCAGCGGATGTCCCCCGGCGTGCGCGTCCACGGTTTCCACCTTCAAGCCATGCGCCGGCAGCGCCCACTCATGGAGTTGCGGGACTTTTAGAAATTCAACGTCGGCCATAACCCGGGAAACACCCGAAAAAGGGCGCGATGATATCCAACCAGGCAGTTCCAGCAAGAGAACTCGCGGCCCATCCGCTTTTACCGGGGATTCCCCCACCGTAAAGGCCCTGTTTCCGGGATGGATTTAATGTTTATCCCCGAAAACGCGACGAAATCCGCCCGTTTTACCTCCTGTGCCGCATTTACTTCGTCTTTCCAAAATTTCCACGTTGCCTATCTTTTTGAAAAGGCTAATCTCGCCATAATCCTGAAAAACCACTTTCTTTTTCTGGAATCCCCCCGCCCTTGCCCCTTTCCCGTTTCGTTACGCTGCTGCGCTCGCCTTAATTTTTTTCCCCACCATGTCAGCCCGCCGTCCCCGCCGCCGTCAGGATGAAGCGCCCGCCCCGGTGCGCCACCCTTTTTCCGATATCCGTGCCTTGGGTCTCATCACGGTCGGCGCCTTGCTTTTCCTCGCGCTTTACACTTACACGCCGGACGATGTTCCGTCGCGTTTCAGCATTTCCAGCCGGTCGGTTCCCAATGACCCGGTGCTGAATGCCATCGGTCCGTTCGGCGCCATCGTGGGCGGCTACACTATTTTCCTGGTCGGTCCGGCCGCTTTTCTGATTCCCGCCTCGCTGATCTGGCTAGGCATGTCCCGCGTGCTCATGCCGGCGCGCCGCATGACCCGGCCGACTTTGGGATTTGGACTGCTGGTGCTGAGCGCCTCAGCGGTCCTCGGGCTGCAGACGAGCTTTTTCCAAAAATGGTGGGACGAATATAATATCATGGGCTCCGGCGGCGCCGTCGGATTCATGGTCAATCTGATCGCTCAAAAAACCATCGGCGCGCTCGGCGGGATCATCTGCGGGATGCTGGGCTATTTCAGTGGATTGATTTTGATGATCGGCCTGGAACTCCACACCCTCGTCGCCGCCGGACATCGGGTTTGGAATGAACTCCGCGGCCTCGTCACCGGCCGCCGCGAGCAATCCGTCGCCCAAGCCGCCTCGTTGGAAGCCGAGCGCCTGCTCGCTGAGCACCAACGCACCGAGCGCGAGCGCCGCCGCCTCGAACGCGAGCTCCGCACCAAAACGACCGTCCCCGCCGGCCTGCTTTCGGATGAGGTCGACCCGGAAACCGAACTCACCCAGGAGGACCTGCCCCTCGACCCCGTCGCCGACCCCGCCGTGCCCGAGCCCCGGATCATCGATGGCTCGGCCCGCCGCGCCGCCGCCTCGGGCGAGAAAAAACTGTCGCTGTCCGAGTGGAAAAAACAGCAGCAGGACAAAGCGAAGGCGAATGGCGACGGTGCTCCGGGCGGACTCGCCGCAGGCGATTTCTCGAACTATCAACTCCCGCCGCTGGCCCTGTTGCATTGGGACGAAGCCGCCGCCGCCGCGCCCGCCGACGTGTCCTATCTCCGCGCGACGCAGAACAATATCATCAAAACGCTTTCGACCTTCGGCATTTCCGTGGCCGCCGGCGACATCACCCGCGGCCCCACGATCACCCGCTACGAAATCTACCCGAGCGAAGGCCTCCGCGTCAGCCGCATTTCCGCCCTCGAAGCCGACCTCGCCCGCGCCACCCGTGCCGAGCGCATCAACATCCTCGCGCCCATCCCGGGCAAGGACACGGTCGGGATCGAAATCGCGAACAAGGACAAAGTCGCCGTCCCGCTCCGCGAATTGTTGGAGGACCCGGCCTTCCACTCCGGAAAATGCCGCCTGCCGCTCGCGCTCGGCAAGGATGTGTATGGCGAAACCATCGTCGCCGACCTCGCAGGCATGCCCCACCTTCTGGTCGCCGGCGCCACGGGCTCCGGGAAGTCGGTGTGTATTAACAGCATCATCGCCAGCCTGCTTTTCCAATTCACCCCCGAGCAACTGCGCTTCATTTTGATCGATCCGAAGGTCGTGGAAATGCAGACCTACAACGACTTGCCCCACCTCGTGGTGCCGGTCGTCACGGATCCGAAGAAAGTTATCATGGCCCTCCGCTGGGTGGTCAACGAGATGGAAAACCGCTACCGCATGTTCGCGGACGAAGGCGTGCGGAACTTCGAAACCTTCAATGGCCGCAAGAAAAAAGCCGCCGAAGCCAAGGCGAAAAATGCCGCCAAAGCCGCAGCCCAGGAACCCCTGCTCCCGCTTTTCGAACCCGAGGCGGAAGCCGAACCGGAACCGGAAACCGCCGCCCGCTCCGCAATCGCGGCCGACACGAAAAAAGCCGGAATTACCCTGCCAAAATCCCGCTCGGTCACCCCGCTCGCAGAGTTTGAACTCCCCGAGGACCTCACCTCCGGCGAACCGCTGGATGGATTCGGCCCCGGCTTCGACGCCGAGGATCCGAACGCGGCGGAAACCGAAGAATTTGAAGCGGAGGACGATGCCGAAGTCACTAACGAGGACGAAGCAGCCGACGCCGACGCCACTGAAGAAGAGGATGACGATACCCCCGGTTTCCTCCGGCCCGATTTCACCCGCGACGAAGCGGAAGCCGTCCTGTCCAAACACGAGGTCCGCCTGCGCGAGGCCTACCGCGAGGAGCAAAATGTCAGGAATGCGCCGGATATTTGGGAGGAGGACAGCGAACTCGTTGCCGAGGAGGAAATGGCCGACCTTAACTCCATCCCGGACAGCATCCCTTATATTGTCGTGATCATCGACGAGCTGGCCGACCTCATGCAGACCGCCCCCGCGGACATGGAAGGCCTCATTGCCCGCATCGCCCAGAAAGCCCGCGCCGCCGGCATTCACATGATCCTCGCGACCCAGACTCCGCGCGCCGAAGTCATCACCGGCACCATCAAGGCGAACGTGCCCTGCCGCATCGCCTTCCAAGTCTCCAGCGCCCTCGACTCCCGCGTCATTCTCGACGCCAAGGGCGCGGACAAACTCGTGGGCAAGGGCGACATGCTCTACGTCCCGCCCGGCACCGCGAAAATGGTGCGCGCCCAGGGTGCGTTTGTCACCGACGACGAAATCGTGGCCCTGGTGCAGCATTGCAAGGAACAGAGCGGCGGCCTGAAGATCGAGGCCTCGGTCAACGAAGCCATCAACGGCCCCGCCAAGGCCGTCGAAAAACTGAGCGAGGAGGAGGAGGAAACCCTGCAAAACTGCATCGACATCGTCATGCAGGAACGCAAGGCCAGCACGTCCCTGCTCCAGCGCCGCCTCCGTCTCGGCTACGGCCGCGCCGCCCGCATGATGGACCTCATGGAGCAACGCGGAATCATCGGCCCCAGCGATGGACCCACCAAACCACGTGAAATCCTGATCGACCTTGACGGAGATGACGACTAGAATGACATTGGCAAAACCCCGCCCCATCAGGAATTCCCCCGTCCCACGGACGCCGGGCTCCCCGGCCTTGTCCGGGATTTTTCCTTCAGGCGGCACGGGCTTTGCTTCGCCCCGTCCCCCCTCCTACTCCATGCAATCTGTCGGCCATCAACTCATGAAAGCCCGCAAGGCGCTGAACCTCAGCATTGAGGACGTCGCTTTCGAAACCCGCATCCCTCACCAGAGGCTGCGGGATATGGAGAATGACGACCTCTCCAACTTCGCCAACCTAACCTATGCGAAGGGCTTTCTCAAACTCTACAGCCGCCACCTGAACCTCGACCTCCACGACTACCTCGACGAATTCGACACCAGCGTCATTGCCGAAGCCGCCGGCCACGAATGGAGCCGCACCGCCAACATCGTCGGCACCCTCAGCCCGCCCTCCATCTCCCCTGACCAGCCGCGCAATCCGACCACCTATCTGATCATGGCCGCGGCCGCAGTCATCGTCGGCGGCATCGTCTGGATGTTTTTAAAACCGCACGTCCGTTCCCAAACCGCCAACAGCCCATCCCCCGCCGTCGCCACTTCGTCCAACCCCTCATCGCGCCCCCCGACCGCCCCCGCATCCTCCGCGGAAACCGGATCGCCCGCCGTCGAAAATTCCAGTCAGGACACCCTCGCCCGCGCGGCGGCACCTGCGCCCGCAGCCCCCATCCCCGTCGTTGAATCCTTCCCCGCGACAACTCCCCCGCCGAAATCCTCCAATCCCCCGCCCACCGTCCTCCCCCCGCCTGAACCCGGCTCCAGCGTCCGCCGCGCCACCATCGTGGACGACCAAGGCA
>JAQGPD010000206.1 GCA_028293305.1 Verrucomicrobiales bacterium
CAGGGATCAAGCGTCGCTGGGAGCGTTTCTGTTGGCGCACACCACCCCCGCGCAGTTGAACGAACTGAGCCGGGGATTGCGGGATGATTTTCTCCGCTCCGCCGATAACGGAAATGGGCTGGATCCCAGTTTGGAAAAAGCGTTGGGGCTGGGGGCCGGGGATAAGGTGTCCCACATGGCAGGCCGGGATCCGGCCGCCGCCTCCGTGGCGCTGGCCGCGCTGACGGATCCCGGGGACCGCGCCCCGGGAATCAATACCATTTCAAGGACATGGGCCGCACAGGAAGTTGGCGACGCCGCGGCATGGGCGGTCACCCTGACGGATCCCGCGGAGCAGCAGGTGGCTTGGAGGAACATTGCGGACCAATGGCTGCAGGAGGATTCACGTCAGGCTTCCGAGTGGATCAGCGGTTTGCCGATGGGGGCTGCCCGCGATGCGGTGGTGCTGGTCCTGACAGAACGAGTGGGGGCCACGGATCCGGATCTTGCGTGGCGGTGGGCCTTGAGCGTGGGGGATGGGAAGTTGAGGTCGGAGGCAATGTCGGGGGTTGCGAAAGCATGGAATGCCAGGGATCCCGCAGGCTTGAAAGCCATCCTGGCGGGTCCTGATTTTCCGGAGGCGGATAGGGCTGCTATTTTAAAGGCGCTGCTTCCCGGTCCGGCCGGGCGCTAACTTTTTTGTTCGTTGATACATTCATGAAAATCCATCCAACCGTAGTGATCCTGACAGGTTTTGCCTTGGGTGGTGTTATCTCCGCGACGATGTTTCCGATCGATCCGGCATCGGTGGCTGCCCGGGTGGCGGAGATGGACAATCGCATGGGCAGAATCCATCCCGAAGTCGCGGGTCCGGAAAAAAGTTCATCGCATGCCAGCTTCAAATCACTCCTGGCAACCGGAGCCGGAAGCGTGGAGCAGAAGCTGGCGATGGCGGCCAGGATCATGTCGGCGCAGTCCGCACAGATTCCGGGATTGCTGGAATTGATTCCTGAAAGCGATGAGTATTCCCGCCAGTTGCTGCTGACCCGCTGGGTGGAAGTGGATGCCGCCGCCGCCGGGGCATGGGCGGGGAAAGTTTTGTCAGGACTGGATGGGTCGCCGTCCCCGGAATGTATGGGGGTCTTCACCGCCTGGGCGCGGAAGGATCCCGATGCGGCGATGGCCATGATCAGCCAATCCGCGGGAACCGGGCGGGCGGTGGGTTTCAGTTATCAGGTGCTGGCGGAATTGCTGCTAACCGATCCGGCGGCTGGCGTTGCATTCGGGGCCGCGACGCCGGCTTCGACTTCGGTTTTAAACTGGCATTTTTCGCGGGATCGGGATGTGGAGTGGCTGAAAAAGGACCCGGTGAAAGCCGCCGCTTTATTGAGTGCTTTGCCGCCGGGCGAGTTCCGGGATGGAAGCCTGTGCCGGTTGATAGGAATTTTGGCCGATCAGAATTTCGAGGCGGCCTTGGCGCTGCAATTGAAGATTCCTGGACTCCAAACTCCGGAATATGAGTCGGAGGGGCGGGATCGATTTTTCAAGGAATGGGCCCGACGGGATCTGGCGGGAATGACGGCTTATGTGAATGATCACGCCACGGGGGCGGCGCGGTTGGGGATGAAGGCCGCCATCGCTGCGGGCTTGGCGGATTCCGATCCCATGACCGGGCTGTCGTGGGCCGCGGAAAATCTCAGCGGTCCGGCGCGGCTGGGGGCGGTGAAGGATATCCTGACGAAGTTGGCCACATCCGATCCTGTGGCAGGTCGCGGGTATTTGGAAACTCTGCCGGAGGGCACCGCGCTGGCCGCGGCCACGACCGCTTTTTGTGACGCGCTTCCCGGGAAAGATCACACGGCCTTTCTGGCGCTGGCCGGGTCCATGCCGGAGGGGGCGGCGCGGAACCGGGTCGAAGCGAGGGCTTATCAGGCTTGGTATGCCGAATCCCCCGAGGCCGCGTTGGAGCAGTTGGCCAAGGTGCCGCGTGAAAATCTTCCCGCTGATTTCTGGACCGGTTTGGCGATAAAGGCGGAGGTGAGCGATCCGCCCTGGAAATATCTGTCATCCGTTCCCGCCGGGGCTTCGAGTGAATATGTTGGTGCGTTTTGGAGAGCGCATTATGTGGAAAGTGGGATCGAACGGCAGGCGGAGCTGCTGGCGGATTTGACGGAACGCACTGACCGCGCGGCGGCATTGCGGGAGATGACGAAACTCGGTGGTTCTGTCAGTCCTGAAGCGATGGTGAAGTGGGCCGGAACGTTGCCGGACCCCGGCGAACGGGAGACCATCGTGGAGGGGCTGAAAAGAACTTTGAGGGCCATGCCGGAGAAGGAACTGGAGGCTTTGCTGTCGCCGCTCAGGTGATGGCAGTTCAAGTTGGATCCGGTATTTTTTCCACGCTCTTTTTAGGCGTCGCTACGCGGCGCAAGGCTGCGGCCTGTTAGTCCGTGGGATGACTCCCACGGCAAGGATGGTGTTCCGGACGTCGCGTGACGCGCTCGGCCGCAGCCCTGGAGTCTACCTTTCGTGACCGCTACGCGGTCGGTTCCTTTCCTTCCGTGGCCACAGGCAGCTGCCCAAGCTGCCGCCCATGCTTCCGGACTGTGGGTTGATGGCTTTGGCAAAATACTTATTTCTTTGTGGGATTGGTATTACAGTAAATAACGTGGGAAATGGCGCCGGTGCTCCGCAAGACCGGGGCGGCTGGGGCGACTTGCAAAGTCGCGGTCCTTTGGGCCGGAGGTCCTGCAGGGAGGAACGCGACTTTGGAAGTCGCCCCGGAGCATCGGCGGTTCCCCGGTATGCGGTCATTGGCTTTCGTGCCAACAGCCCGGGCCGACGGGCTGGGAGTGCTGGTTTCGCCGGTATAACCCATTTTGCTGTTCAAATGGTATGAGACTTTGTTTTTTTTTTTGGTTATGAACAAAAAAAAGCGGCCACTTTCGTGGCCGCTTTTTGCGGAATTCGGAGAAGCAGACTTGGCTGCTGTTGCAACGGGAGCGTTCGATTACTCGGCGGCGGGCGTTTCGGCGTCGACGGCTTTGGCTTTGGCCTTGGCGGCTTTCGTGGGCTTTTCCTCGGCGGCGCCGGAGGAAAGGGTCACGGTGTCCGCGGTGGCGGGGGCGGCGGGCTCGACGGTGACGCTGTCAACCCACTCGATGAAAGCCATCGGGGCGGAGTCGGTGGGGCGTTGGCCGAGTTTGATGATGCGGGTGTAACCGCCTTGGCGGTGACTCGCGGCAGGAGCGACCTTTTCGAAGAGTTCCTTGACGGAATCCTTGCTGTGGAGGTAGCGGATGGCGGTGCGTCGGGCGTGCAGGTCGCCGCGTTTGCCGAGGGTCACCATGCGGTCCGCGAAGGGACGCACGGCTTTGGCTTTGGCGACGGTGGTCTTGATCTGTTTGTGCTCAATGAGGGAGCAGACGAGATTGGAGAGCAGGGAGTCGCGGTGGTCTTGGCGACGCTGAAGTTTGATGGTTTTACGGCCGTGTCTCATGACTGAATGTTAGTTTTGAAGTTTAAATGATCGGATTGGGAGTGGTGAAGGCGGGGGGCTATTCGTCGTCTTCGTCGATGTTTTGGGCGATGAGGTCGGTCAGGCCGCCCTTGCCTTCCTCGTCGTCTTTGTAGTAGCTGAAGGCGGAACCGCCACGGCCGCCCATGAAGGGTTCCATGAGGTTTCCTTCGAATTTCATGCCGAGACCGAGGCCCAGCTCCTGGAGCTTGTCCTTGATTTCGTTGAGGGACTTCTTGCCGAAGTTCCGGTATTTGAGCATTTCCGCCTCGGACTTGAGGGCGAGCTGGCCGACGCTGGTGATGTTGGCGTTGTTGAGGCAGTTCGCGGCGCGGACGCTGAGTTCGATCTCGTTGACGCTCATGTTGAGGAGCTTGCGCAGCTCGGAGTTTTCCTCCGACTGGGCTTCCGGAGCGGCTTCAAACTCGACCTGGCTGTCGTCGTAAGCGACGAAGACGTCGAGGTGTTTGCGCAGGATGGAGCTGGCCTGGGTGAGGGCGTCGTGGGGAGTGATGCGGCCGTCGGTCCAGATTTCGATGATGAGTTTATCGTAGTCGGTTTTCTGACCGACACGGGTGTTTTCAACAGCGTAGCGGACGCGGGTGACGGGGGAGAAGATCGAGTCGATCGGGATGACGCCGATGGGCATTTCCGCGCGTTTGTTTTCGTCGCCGGAGGAGAAACCGCGGCCGACGCGGACTTCCATTTCAGCTTCGAACTTCACCTTGCGGTCCAGGGTGCAGATGTGCTGGTCCTTGTTGATGACGGAATATTGGGCGTCCTCGCGGATGTCTCCGGCGGTGACGATGCCGTCGCGGTCGACTTGGATGGTGAGGAGTTTTGGCTCCTTGAGGTCCGAGTGGGAGAATTTGATTTTCTTGAGGTTGAGGACGATGTCGGTGACATCTTCAACCACGCCGGGGAGGCTGCAGAATTCGTGTTGGGCTCCTTTGATTTTGATGGAGGTGACAGCGGCACCTTCGAGGGAGGAGAGGAGGACGCGGCGGAGGCCGTTTCCGATGGTGTAGCCGTAGCCGCCTTCAAAGGGTTCGGCGATGAACTTGCTGTAAGTGTCCGTGGCGGTGGATTCGTCTTTGGTGAGACGATTCGGCATTTCGAAGCGGGCGAGTCTGACTGACATGTTTTAGGTGGGTTTTGCCGGGTTACCTCTGACGAGCCGGTTGAAAACGGGATTGTTTTCAGCCACAGAGACCAACGGCAAGCTTAGGGGATGGCTCGCGGGGGGCGGGAAAGGAGCACCTCGAAGGGGGGCTTGCAAGTGGGTTTTTGGGTTTTACGGGTCGGATGCAGCGTGGCGGGCGTTAGGCCTGGGGAAATGGTGACACTTTGGAAATGATTCCGCCACCCGTGCGGAGTGGAGGAAAGGGATTCCCGATCCGGATGAAAGGCATGTGGACGGTGGACAGGGCCGGGTTCCTCGGCGTTGGGACGGGTGATGCGGCAAGCCCATTCCGGGAGGTCGCCCAGCGTATATAATAAGCGGTTTTCTCCATGACTGAATTTTCGCCGCCCGCCGGACATTGTCGCATTCGAGTGGTGGATCGTTTCGAAGCGTTGATTACCACGCCGTTTGCGGACGGGGTGAATGCCCTGTGCTGGGTGAGGGACTTACCCGGGGATTTTGCGTCCGTGGCCGCGCGGATCGCGGAGGCGACGTGGGGGGCGAATCGGCGGGGCGGGGAGAGCGATGACGGCGGGGACGATGGGGAAGGTGAGGGGATTTTGGGATTGGACGCGGAGTTTTTGGAGTCGCTGGACCTGGATGCGGAGGGTAAAACAGCGGTTCGGGTGATGCTGGAGGATTTCCGGCGGCTGCGGGAGCAGGGGTTGCAGCCGGAGTTGAATGCGATCCGCGCTTACCCGAGGGACACGGAGGCGGAGTCGGGAGAGGGCGGGGTGCGGACGGATGTTTATTCGTGGCATGCGGACAGTGCGACGACGGAGGCGGACACCTGGCTGTGCACCTATTCCGGGGCGTGCAGCGAGGGATTGGCGAACGAGGAGGCGCGGCGCGTGGTGGATTTTCCGGAGCGGCGGGCGGCGCTGTTGCGGGAGTTTGGCGGGGAGGACGCGGTGGATGGGGAGGAGTTCCGGGAGTTTTTGAATGAAAATTGTTATGACCTGCATTACCTCCCGCTTTCCGGGGCGGCGCCTTATGCGTTCGGGGTGGGGCATCTGTGGAGGATTGCCGTGGAATACCCCGGCTGTCCGGTGCCGCCCTGCGTGCACCGCGCTCCGGAAACCGGCCCGGGGGATGCGCCGCGGCTGCTTTTGATCAGTTAGCGCCGGAGCGGCTGAAGGTTTGGCGGCCGGGCCCCGCAAACCTTCTTGAACGTCGCCTGCGACCCTACTACGGGTGGCGGGATGAACAAACTCCTGGCGGAATTCCTTGGCACCTTTTTTATCTGCGCGGTCGCGCTTTTGGCGGGCAATGTGCTCGCTGTGGCCTTGGCCGTGGCGGCGATGACCTATGCGCTCGGTTATATTTCCGGCGGGCATTTCAATCCGGCCATCAGCCTGGCGGTGTGGCTCCGCGGACAGCTGGACAAGCAGGAAATGCTGCGTTTTGCCGCAGCCCAGGCGGCGGGGGCGGTGGGGGCGTTTTTGTTATACAAGATCCTGCACGAATCCGGCGGGCAGGACACCGCGGCGAAGTTGCCCTGGTTCCGGGGCTTGATAGGGGAGTCTATTTTCACCTTCCTGGTCGCCTTCACCTGGCTGCATGTCCGCACCGCGCGGCAGCAGCTGGGCAACGCCCACTATGGGGTCGCGGTGGGCATGGCGCACTTCGCCGGGGCCGCCAGCCTGGCCCGCCTGTCGCTGGGGGCCTGCAACCCGGCCATCGGATTGGCCCTGGTGCTGGCCGGCGCTGTGCCGGGCGGGATGATCGTGATGTATTTGATCAGCGGAGTGATCGGAGGAGCCGCCGCCGCCGTAGTTTACCGTATTCTGAATCCCAACGACTGATTCCCCATTCCTCCACATCCCCATTTCTCATTTTCTCAATTTACCGAAATCCAAGTTCCCAATTTCCCGTTTCTTAATTTCCAAATTTCTTAATTTCTTAATTTTCAAATTTCCTAATTTTCGCCTTCCCATGTCCACCCCCGCCTATTCCTGGAGCACCCGCTTCCTTTCCCTCTTTGACGATTGCACCGCCAAATACCGGAAAGGCGATACCGATTTCAATGGTTATTACTCGCCCGACGATCTGGCGTTTCTGTCGCAGATTGGTTATAAGCCGCGCGAGTTTTTCGACTTCGTGGAGGATCATGTGAACTACGGCGATCCCACGCCGGACACCGCCTTGCTCGTCGCGGCGGTGCGGCGGGACTACTTGCTGGTCATCCAGAAAGGCCAGCACAGCAGCCAGGAAACCACGCCTGACCAACTGCCTCCCAAGCCGCAGGAGGTGGACGGCATCCCCTGGCTGCCCCGCCTGATCGCCAAGGCCCGTCTCAAATTGCGCGGCGAAATGGATCCGGAAATCATGTATGGCTGCGGCGGCGACCGGCAGTTCCTGACAAAATACGACATCCATCCGGCGGATTTCCTCCGCACCGTCTGGGCCGCCGGCGATGACGATGTCAAAATCATCGCCTACGTCAAAAAACAGTCCTGACTTGAACGCCGGAGGGCGCGGCGGTGTCCGGCACCGGGAGACAGATCGCGGAAATCCGCATCCTGAAAAAACACTTCGAAAAATTGCTATGAAATACCTCCGGTTCATGCCCGCCGTGGCCTCGCTGCTCTGCATGGCCGCGTGGACCGCCTCCATCCCGGCGTGGTCCGCCCCCGCGACCGCAACGCCCCCTCCCGCTCCGGCCGCTCCGGTCAGTCCCGCGGTCTCGCCCGAAGCCGCGAAGGTGCCGGATTATGTCAGGATCGCCGAGGACGCCGCCAGCACCCGACTGGAGGTCTGCGTCACCACTTTCACTTTGCCGGATGGACGGAATATCGATCTGTTCGGCGTGGTGCATCTGGCGGACGCTTCCTATTATAAGGAACTGAACCGCCGCCTCGGCACCTATGACAGCGTGCTTTTCGAGTTGGTGGGGAATCCCGAAGCCCTGCAAAATCCCAATGCCGCCGCCGCCAGACCGCAGGGTCGGCCGCATCCGTTGCGGGGGATTCAAAAATTGATAGGCGATGTTTTCAAACTCGACTTCCAGTTGGAGAAAATCGATTACACCCGGCCCAACTTTGTGCACGCCGATACCAGCGCGGAGGAGTTTGCGAAAATGCAGGCGGAGCGTGGGGAATCGATGATGAAGCTGCTCCTGAAATCCTTCCAAATGAGCGGTGATCCCGCGCTTCAGGAAAAGTTAAAGGATGCGGAGAATGTGGGTTTGGCGGACATGATCATGTTATTTTACAGTCAGAAAACCATGCAGCGCATCAAGGTGATCTTCGCGCGCGTCCTGGCGGAAAGTGAGAGTTTGCTGGAGGATAAATTGTTGGGGAAGGACAATGCCATCGTCGCGGGACGGAATGGGGTGGCATTGAAAAAACTGAAGGAGGTCATGGCCGATCCTGGCAAAAAACGCGTGGCCGTTTTTTATGGTGCCGGCCACATGCCGACCCTTGAGCCGGTTTTGACGGGGGAATGGAAAGCCACGCGCGGGGAGGAAGCCTGGCTGCCCGCCTGGACCATGCCGGCACCTGTGAAAGCCGCCGCTCCCGCCAGGGATTCCGCGCCGGAATCGGCCAAGCCGGGAGTTTGATCCCGCAGGGTGGACGGTTGACGTTCCGTAATTTTGAAGCGGTGGCTTGCATGACAGAGTTCTGGCTGTTCGGCTGTATTTCCATTGATTGCCGGCGGTCGGTCCGCTGGGTGCAAATGTCAGCCTATCTGTTTTTATGATGTCGAAACTCCCCTGCCAAAGTCTCCACGGCCTGCCGGAAATGGCGGGCTTGGGCTCCATCGCTTCCATGGGACATCCCGGGCTCGGGGTGAATGAATGCGTGGACCGCCTGAAGCGTTATCACTACGCGTTGCAGCGCACGTGGAAAATATTGCTATCGCGCCTGGCGGCGGAACCCATTTATGAACTGAAAATGGCCTGGAGCCTGCACGCCCACCTGGCGGCGGAGCACATCAGCACCGTGCGCGACCGTGTGGCGGAAATGCGGCATCCCCCGCTGGGCCTGGAGAAAATTCCC
>JAQGPD010000207.1 GCA_028293305.1 Verrucomicrobiales bacterium
GCGCGGATCGCTGCCCTCCAAATGCGTGATGCCGATCGCCAAGGCATCCGCGGCATCGTGCGGCGGGGTTTCCACCAATCCCAGCAAGGCCCTGACCATGAACGCCACCTGAGTCTTGTCCGCGTTCCCGCGCCCCACCACCGCCTGCTTCACGCGCCGCGGCGGGTATTCATAAATCTCCAGTCCGGCCTCCGCCGCCGCCACCAGCGCCGCGCCGCGCGCCGCGCCCAGGGTGATGGCTGTCTGGAAATTCTGCACGTAAATCGTGGCTTCAATACCGCAGACGTTGGGCTGATACTTGGCGATCACCTCGCGGAAGCTCCGCGCGATTTCCGCCAGGCAGGAACTGGGCAGAAGTTTCGGAGCATTCCGGATCACTCCCCAGGCCAAAGCCACATTTTTCCGGCCCTGCCGTTCGACAATGGCCCAGCCGGTATTGCGCAGTGCGGGGTCGATCGCCAATACCCGCGGCGGCCCTCCGGTGTTGGGCGGAGGAAGCATTCCGTCAACACGTTCAGTGGGAGGCAGTTGCAATGACTCCTTCTCCCAGGCGGACGCCGCTTTCGCTTTCCTGGCTGGCTTCACGGCGAGCGGCACCGAAGTGGCCGGCGGCGTGGGGGGCACGGATTTGATGATCATTATGGGGCGATATTTTCCATGCATCCTACACTCTTGAGATCGGACTCCAAGGGGCAATCACCCCGAAAATCTTAATAATCCGGTGTGCCAAACCCTATAATGCGTCCCAGCGCGTCACGACTCACAGAACGCGCGAAAAAAAACCGGGGAGAAAAAGCTGACGGCAGCAAGGAGAGACGAATTTTTATAATAACCGGAACAGTTAACCATGAACTTTTCGTAATTATGAACATTTTTATAAATTTCATATTTACTTAAATGGATTGTAAGCGACAGTGGCTTATTGAGTTACGTAAATAAACCACTGTTCATGATTACAATTCGTGCGGCGCTTGCCAGCCTGTTCTTCCTGACGCCCCAAGGTGTGCATGCCTTTTCGACGATCAATTTCTCCCTGACTCTCGATGCGGCGGACGCGGGGATTATTTTTAAAAATTTCCATGAGGGCCAGAAAGGCACGGCTGACTTGTTTGCGGTGGCTTTCAATACCCAGATCAGCCTGATCGACGGCACCGGCGTTTCCCTGGGAAAAATCGCGTCGTTCTGCACGGAACTTCAGGAGGATGTGAGCACGACGAGTTATCAGTTTCAGTCCCATCCGCTGGAGGAGGTTTCCGCCGGACGCGCCGGCCAGGCCGGGACCGCCAGTGTGGGCATTCCGGTCGGGGGAATCGGCACCCTGCGGGCCGCGCAGGTGCGGTATCTCTTTGATCATCATTACCAATCCAGCAAGCTCAGCAACTGGACCATCACCACCGCCCAGCCCCTGACGGAAGCCTTTCAAATCGCCCTGTGGGAGCTCACTCACGACACGGACTTCAGCCTGACGCGGACTTCCGGCATCACTTACATGGGCACGCAGACGGAGGCCAAGGCGATCAATGCCCTCAATATTGCCACCGGCTGGCTGAATGAAATCGCGGCGGCCAATTTGACGGTCGATTACACCAGCACGACCTTCGATGTCTGGACTCTGGTCAGCGCGACCGGCAATACTTCAACGGGTTATGGCTTTCAGGACATCCTTTTCGCCACCACGGTGAATGATTCCCGGAAAACGACCCTGCAGACCATGTCGGTCATCCCTGAGCCCTCCGCCGCCGTATTGGGGCTGCTGACCGGCGCGGCGTTGGGATTCCGACGCCGGAGGCTGCCTCCGAATCGGGGTTAAGGCCCGCCCGCGCGCCCGGCTGATCGGGGCCGCGGGGTGGCTTGTGTGAGGATCGTCGGAACTTGTCACCGCTTCACGCTCAAGTGATTCTGAGATAGCGCCGACCGGCGGACTGCTTGACCCGGCGACGGATTTCCAACCGCATGAGCGCGGTGGTCACTTCGGAGGCGGGCAGGCCGGTTTCGGAAATGATCTCGTCCAATTGCCGCTCGTCATCCCCCAGCGCATCCCAGACCGTCTGCTCCCCGGGGGTCAAATCCGCGCGCACCGCATCCGCCGCGGCGGAGTTTCCCACTTTTTCCTCCCGCACGGGTGGAAGCAGCATATTCAAATCCTCCAAAATGTCAGAGGCCTCCAGCACCAGGCGCGCACCGTTCTGGATCAACTTGTTGCAGCCCAGGGACGATGCCTTGTCGATCGGGCCCGGCACCGCATACACACTGCGGCCCTGATCCGCCGCATTGTTAGCGGTGATCAGGGACCCGCTCCAGGCCGGCGCTTCCACCACCAGGATGCCGCTGCTCCAACCACTTACGATCCGGTTCCGCTGGGGGAAAGTTTGTTTGTCAGGCTCCGTCCGGAGGGGAAATTCAGAAACCACCGCCCCATGCCCATCCGCGATCCGTTCCGCCAGCGCCGCATTTTCAGGTGGATAAAGCCGGGCCAGGCCCGAACCGATGACCCCGATGGTCCGGCCCTTCGCGGCCACCGCGCCCTCATGCGCCGCGGTATCGATCCCCCGCGCCAGGCCGCTCAAAACCGTCACCCCGGCGTAGGCCAGCTGGAAGGAAAGCTTCCGCGCCGTGGTCAGCCCGTAAGTCGTCGCCCGCCGGGACCCGACCACGCCCACGGCGATTTTGTCCCGCCGTTCCAGCTTTCCCTGCACATAAAGCACGACCGGCGGATCATGGATTTCCCGCAGATTATCCGGGTATACCTCATCCAACTGCGTGACAATGCCCACGTTCATCTCCCGGGCCAGGGCCAGCTCCCCTGACAAGTCCACGAAGTCCTCCCAGCGCGACAGCATGCCCGCGGTATCCGGACCGATGCCTTCCACCTTCCGCAGCGAGTCCACGCCGGCCGTCATCACCGCTGCCGCGGAATCAAAATAAGCCACCAGCCGGCGTATCCTCACCGGTCCGATTTTCGGCAACATATTCAAAGCGATCAAAGCCTCCGCATCCGTCATGCCTCTGCATTACGCCACATTCCCCTCCTGGCAAGACAGTAAAAAATGACCCGGCGCGCGCGGCTTCCTCCCAGGCTGAAACCCACGGAAAATCAAGGATTCTACGCAACTCCCTGAGCATCAATACTTCATCACCGAGGAGCAGGAGTCCCGCTGACTAACGGTTCTGTTTTTTCCGCAACTCCCGGCGCATTTCCTCCGTGTTGAATGCCCCCCGGATCCAATTCACCGCCGGTTTTTGCCCTGGCAGGATCAGGATCTCCATCACATCCAACCGCCACGGGACATCCCGCCGGTTCAGCAGCCGCAGGTAAGCCATGGCGCCGCGCACGATGAGTGCCTGTTTTTCCAGGTTAACCGCCGCGGCCGGGCGTCCGAAATCGGTGGAGGTCCGCGTTTTCACCTCAATGAAGGACAGCACATTTCCGTCCCGGCAAACCAGGTCCACTTCCCCGCCCTTCGGCCCGCGGTAGTTGCGGTATAACACCTTGCCGCCGGTCGTGTAAACCCACCGCGCCGCCACCGCCTCCCCCCGCCGCCCGACGGCGTCTTTGTCAGGAAAAGGCTTCCCCTCCAAAATCCAGGGTGAGTTGAGCAACCGGCTGAAACGAGCGGCGATGATGCGGAGTGGGTCCATGGGTCTGTAGCGCGGCCAGATGCGCGGCGGTCCCATAACCTTTATGGGAGGAAAAACAAAAATGCGGAAAAACCGCGTCCAGCGCCATCATCATGCGGTCGCGCTCGACCTTGGCGATGATGCTGGCGGCGGCGATGCTCAGGCTGAGGGTATCCCCCTTCACCACCGCCTGCTGCGGCCAGCCAAACTCCCGCACCGGCAGGCCATCGATCAAAACCATGTCAGGCCCCGGATCGCCCAGCGCCGTCACCGCGCGGCGCATGGCCATGTGCGTGGCCCGCAAAATGTTATACCGGTCCACCTCCTCCACCGTCGCCAATCCCATGGCCCAGCGCAGTCCCGGGCACACCGTCAGTTCCGCGTAAAGCTCCTCACGCTGAAGGTGGGACAGCTTCTTGGAATCGTCCAGCCAGGCATGGGCGAACCCTTCCGGCAGCACCACCGCCCCCGCCACCACCGGCCCCGCCAAAGGCCCCCGCCCCGCCTCATCCACCCCGGCAATCACCCGGCATCCGGTTTCCCGGTGAACGAGTTCAAATTGCAGCGTGGGCATGGCGGATATTCAAAGCAGGCGTAAAAAAAGCCAGGAGCGTGGACGGAAAGTCGCCCCCCACCCTGTGGCAGCTGCCGGGGAAACTGAAAAGCGGAATCTCGCCCACCAGCTTCCGTCCTTTAAGTCCCTTTGGTCCCTTTTGTCCCTTAAGTCCTTTAAATTCGTTCGATGCCCAAACCCCGCCCCACCACCTCAGAGCGATTTCAAGTAACTGATGCTTTGCCGGATGCTCGCCATGGCGTCCGGGGACTGGTCCTGCTCCACATGCGCATGCTCCACGCCTGCGGCTTTGGCCGCGGCCAGCAGGGGCTCGGTGGGGATGACGCCGTCGCCCAGTTCCTGGAAGGAATCCGGAGGAACGCTCCCAAAATTCGGCAGGGTCATGCCCTCCTTCAAATCCTTCAAATGCACCTGCGTCACCCGCCCGGTCAGCTGCTTCAAAACGGCCACGGGATCCTTCCCACCGACTTTCACCCAGAAAAGATCCAGCTCGAACTTCATGTCAGGTGAAAATTCCTCCATGAAAATATCAAATCCGGTTTTCCCGCCCTCCAGCGGTTTGAATTCGAAATTGTGATTGTGATAGGCCAGCTGGATGCCGGCTTCCTTTGCCTTGGCCGCCGCTTTGTTGGCGTTGGCCGCGATCTTTTTATAAACGTCCGCACCGCCGCGCTGCTCCTCTTTCAGATAGGGAATGACGAGGTGTTTCAGCCCCACCGTCTTCGCCTTTTCCAGGATTTTCATGAATTCGGAAAAACCGGCGTCCTTCGGATTGATCACGCTATCCCATTCAAAGTGGGAGGAATGCAGCTCCAGCCCGCAGTCCCGCGCGCCTTGGATGATCGGGTCGCAATTTGGAAAACCATACATCTCCCCCTGCTTGTATCCCGCCGCCGCCACGGCTTTCAGGGTGCCGGCGGCATCCGATTTGATCGCTTCCCGGACCGTGTAAAGTTGCAGCCCGATATTTTTCTGGTAGGCATTTTCCGCCTCCAGCTCGAAAGCGGAGGGCACCGTGGCCAAAGCAAAAGTGGAAGCGAGGGACGAGCGGAGAAAATGGCGGCGGTTCATGGAATTCTTCCACCGTTTACCTCAAACCCCCACGCCTGCCAAGCCTCCCGTTCGCATTTCTTTTCCCCCTTCCCGCCCCCCCCGCCCCACCCCATATTCCCAGAAATCAGCCGCCCCCGCCTGCCCCACCCACGACCGCAAAAACTGAAAACTGAAAACTGAAAACTGAAACTCCCCCCATGTCCGCGACCCCGCCCGACTCCACCCCTCACCCCAGCCCGAAAAACCGGTTCCGCCTCGGCCTCGTCCAGTTGCAAATGCGACCCACCGCGGACCTGGACGCGTTTTACAGCCATATCGAGTTTTTCATCAAGACCTTGGCCGGATACGGGGCGGACTTCATCGTCTTTCCCGAATACGTCAACGCCCCGCTCATGGCTCCGTGGAACGACCTCGGTGCCCACGCCGCCATCCGCCAACTCGCCACTCTCACGGAAGAAATCCGCGTCTGGTTTTCCCAAAAAGCCGTCGAGCACGGCGTGAATATCATTACCGGCTCCATGCCGTGGATCCGGGACGGAAAACTTCATAATATTGTCTATCTCTGCCGCCGCGACGGCACCTGGGACTATCAATTGAAGCTCCACATGACCCCGTCCGAGGAAAGCGTCTGGCAAATGTCCGGCGGGGATGAGCTCAAAGTCTTCGACACCGATTGCGGAAAAATCGGCATGCTCATCTGCTACGATTCCGAATTCCCCGAACTCGGGCGCCTGCTCGCGGACCTCGGAGTGCGCGTCCTGTTCGTCCCCTTCTGCACGGACACCGCCCCCGGCTACCACCGCGTGCGACTTTGCAGCCAGGCGCGGGCCATTGAAAATGAATGCTTTGTGGCCATCGCCGGCAGCGTGGGAAATCTCCCCGGCGTCCCCAACATGGACCTGCACTACGCCCAAAGCGCCGTCTTTTCCCCCTCCGACTTCCCCTTCCCCGCCCAAGCCATCGTCGCCGAAGCCACTCCCAACCAGGAAACCGCCCTCGTCGCCGACCAGCACACCACCCTTATGGAAACACTCCACCACCAGGGCCTCGTCCAAAACCTCCGCCAACGCCGCCAGGACCTCTATCAAATCACCACCCCCGCCCCCCCCCCCCCC
>JAQGPD010000214.1 GCA_028293305.1 Verrucomicrobiales bacterium
TTTTTTGCGCCTGACGACGCTGGGGCCTTACATGATCCCCACCTGCCCTTCCTGCATGCGGAAGATGGAAATCATCGATGACTGCGCCGCCTCGAAGGGGCAGCAGTCGAGGGATGTGGTGTATAAAAACCGGCGTTTTGAAAGCAGTGATGTGGATTGCCGGAGTCTGATTTTGAAAAAGAACGCCGATGTGGTGTTCATGAAAAGCGTCACCACGCGCGCCATGACGGTGTATGGCAAGGCGACGGGGAATATCGTGGTGAATGGCCAGCTGCACGTCGCGGGCGGTGGCTGCGTCAGTGGATTGGTCAGTGCGCGGGCGATCAGGCTGGACCCGGGGGGCAGCCTGGAGGCGGAGGCTCGGATCCTGAACGAGGCCGGGCTGCATCATTTGCAGCACATGCCGGTGAACCAAATCTGGCGCTGCCCGGGCTATCCAAAATGCCGGGCGACATTGCCGCTGCGTTAGGGGCGCCGGGCCGCTCAGTGTTAGGATTTGAGGCTTTGAGAAGTGAGGTTTTGGGCTCGTTGGGGGGCGCTGCGCGGGACGTGGGGTTGGTGGACAGAATGTCCACCCTCCGGTCGGGGCGCCTGGCAGGCAGGAGTCAGACCGCCCCGAAGCGGCGTTGGCGTTTTTGATAGTCGCGGACGCTTTGGTAGAGGTCCTCTTTTTGGAAATCCGGCCAGAATTTCTGCAGGATGACGATCTCGGCGTAGCTGCACTGCCAGAGAAGGAAATTGGATAGACGCATTTCACCGGAGGTGCGGATGAGGAGATCCGGGTCCGGATAGTAACGGGTGTAAAGGTGTTTGCTGACCACATCCGGAGTGATCATGGCGCTGTCGAGATGACCCTCGGCGACGTTGCGGAGGAGGCTCTTGATGCCGTCCACGATTTCTTCGCGCGAACCATAACTGAGGGCCAGAATCATGGTGACGCCGGTGTTTTGGGCCGTGGTTTCGATGCAGCGGTGCAGCTCGTCCTGGCAGGATTGGGGTAGATCTGTCAGGCGGCCGATCGCTTGGAGGCGCACATTGTCCTTCATCATTTGGCTGAGGCGCTCCTTGAGAAATCGCTCCAGCAGCGTCATGAGGGCGGCGACCTCCGTTTTGGGACGCTGCCAATTTTCGGTGGAAAAGGCGTAAAGCGTCAGGAATTCGACCCCAAGATCATTGCAGGCCTCCACGGCGCGGGTCACGGCATCCGCACCGGCCCGGTGGCCCTTGATGCGTTGCCAGCCCTGGGTTTTGGCCCACCGGCCGTTGCCATCCATGATCACGGCAATGTGGCGGGGAATCGCATCGGGGCGGATATCGGGAGGCAGGGGCATGGGTGCAGTCTGGCAATTCAACAACCCGTCCAAAAGGCACCGGATTCCCGCCCATGCAACGGCCTGGGATGGCAAACCGGCAGAATCCAGGACCACGTCCATCTACCGCCTGAAGATCGAATTTACCGCCCCAAAATCAGGGGCAGCGGTTTATTGCCAGCTATTCGAACTGCCGCGGATTTTCGACCAACCGCCGCAGGGCCATGGCATCCATCCGGTCTTTTTCCCGCACGGACTTTCCCTTCCACCGGATCAACGATGACTTGGATGCGAAGGCGATCGAGTGTCCCCCGACAGGAAAATAATCCGCGTCGGCAATAATGTCCTGATAATGAAACCCGGCCATCACGGTGAAAACGTCGATTTGGCAGGATTCGGTTTCCTCCACAATCCGGATGGCTCCTTCCTCATCCGTGAAATCCTCAATGCAAAGCTCCCGGGCAAATCCTTCTCCATAGTGGCTCAGGCAGTCGAGAAAGCGTGCGATATTGTCTTCGGAATTCTCCAACAGAATATCCACGTCCTCCGTCAGCCTGACATAACCCTGCATGGTGACAGCGACACCGCCAACCACGATGCTTAGGATGCCGGCTTCAGCGAGCCTTACCAACAGTTTTTCGAACGAGGGTTCCATCATCAGGGGGTGGAGTCCAGCGGCCGCCTCTCAGCAGCAACGCATTGCGTCGGAGCATCTCAAGTCGGTGGAGGACCGGCAGGTTGGATAAGCTGCCGCCCACTTTCTTTTTGAGAGGTTCACGGAATTCGTCGATCACCACGCCAGAATAACCGCCGGGGCGCATACGACAAGGAAACTTTTCCCTGCACCTTACTGCGTCGAAGGCTCCAATCTTCGTTGATTTGATGGGCGACCTAGCCAACTTCCAGCGTTTGCTCGCGGTCGGGACCGACTCCGACGAGGGAGACGGGCGCTTCGGCGAGTTCGGCCATGCGGTCGAGATAGGCGCGGGCGTTTGTGGGGAGGTCCTTGTATTTGCGGATGCCGCTGATGTCTTTTTTCCAGCCGGGGAGGGTTTCGTAAACCGGCACGCAGCGCTCCAATTGCTCCACGGTGGGCGGCGGGACGTGCAGTTTTTCACCATCGAGGGCGTAGCAGGTGCAGACCTGGATTTCGTCAAGATCGTCCAAGCCGTCGAGATTGGTCACGGCCAGATCATCGAAACCGTTGATCATGGCGGCATAGCGGACCAGCACCATGTCGAGCCAGCCGCAGCCGCGGGGGCGTCCGGTGGTGGCTCCGAATTCGCGGCCCATGTTATGCAGGCGGTCCTCCATGGCGTCGTTCCGGGTCACAAAAGGACCGGCTCCCACGCGGGTGGTGTAGGCTTTGGCGACGCCGACGACGCGGTCGATTTTCCGCAGGGGGGCGCCGCTGCCGGTGATGGCTCCGCCGGCGGTGGTGTTGGAGCTGGTGACGAAAGGATAGGTGCCGTGGTCGATGTCGAGGTAAGTTCCCTGGGCGCCCTCAAAGAGGAGACTTTGTCCGGCCTTGATGGCGTCATGCACGACGACCGTGGTGTTCGTGCGGTGTGGGGCGAGGCGGACGGCGGCGGCCATGAGGGCGTCGCCGACCTGGTTCAAGTCCAGTTTTTCAATACCGGCGGCTTCGAACAGAACATTGTATTCCTCAACGCGTTCCGCCAATTTTTCGGCGAGGGCGGCGGGGTCTTCGAGGTCGATGAAACGGAATCCTCGGCGTTCCACTTTTTCGGCATAGGCGGGACCGATGCCGCGGCCGGTGGTGCCGATGGCTTTGGAGCCTAGGAGTTTTTCGCGGCGCTGGTCCAGCTTCGGATGCCATGGCATGACGAGGTGGGCGCGGTCCGAGATTTTGAGATTCTGCTCGGTGATGGTCAGTCCCTGGCCACGGAGTTTATCGATTTCCGCGAGGAGGGCGATGGGGTCCATGACGACGCCGTTGCCGATGACGCACTGTTTATTTCCCCAGAGAATGCCGGATGGAATGAGGTGCAGGACGTATTTGGTGCCGCCCTGGATGACGGTGTGGCCGGCGTTATTGCCACCGGCGGCGCGCACCACCATGTCGGCGTGTTCCGTGAGCACATCGACGATTTTTCCTTTTCCTTCATCGCCCCACTGGGCGCCGGTCACGATCACATTGGCCATAGCTGGATATTTAAATAAACGGGTTGCCTGAAAATGAAGCGGGGCAACGTGGTGTTGCCCCGGTTCGGATGGAATGGGCCGGAGCGGATGCCCGGCGATGAAATCAAATCAAAGAGTGAAGGCCGACATGGCCGCGGCGGCGATGCAGAGGATGAGGCCGAGGATGCCCGCGAACTTCAGGGCATTGCCCATGGGGTCCTTGGGTTTCGACTTCTTTTTAAATGGGGATTCATTGCCGAAGTCCGAGGGGGCTCCGGCACCTTGATCTAGGAGGGTAGTTTCTGCGCTCACAACGTGGAGTTATCGGGATACGGGCGGGGAAGTAAAGCGGATTTTGCCGGAACCGCTTTGAATCGGACGCGGACGGGGATCAAAAGGAGATTTTGGCTCCGGTGGTGGCGGACCAGACCTCCGATCCGCGGCTGCCGGCGCGGCCGCTGGTGGTGTAGTCCACATTCAGGAACAGGCTGGTGCGGGGGCCGACGAAGGCTTCCAGACCCGCGCCCGCCAAGCCTTCGTTATCGCCGTATTCGAACTCCCGCGCCACCCCGCCATATATATAGCCGGAAAAACGCGGGGAGAATTTTTTGGCCAGGGTGAGAATAAGTCCATGCCGGTTGATGCGTTCCTCTATGATGTTATCGGCCAGGTCCCGGCCGCTGAATTCGCTCCGATAGACGCGTTGCAGCATGCGGTTTCCAAAATCCTGGCCAAAACTATTGCGGGCAAAGCGCTGGATTTCCCCAATATAGGCCAGGGTCAGCTCCGGCCGCGAGACCGTTTCGGTGATGAGGGTGTAGGTGGCGTTGAGATTCACATTCACTCCGTCCCCGAGGTTCTGGCCGCGCACGTCCACCCAACGATAACGGATCCCCGCATCCAGGCTGAGGCGGTCCGTGATGTCTTTCTGGATCGTAAAGGCGATTTGGTTTTGACGGCCGTCCAGCGCCACCAGCGGCAGGCTGTCCATGGCGCGGTCGTTTCCGCGGAAACTCAGCTCCCACGAGGCGGCGCCGGGCTGCGGATAGCGGCCGATGGCGGCTCCATACACGGCTTCGCGGTTCGATCCGCCGGCGCTGATTTCGCCAAAAAAGCCCTGCTTCATATTCCGGCGCCAGGCGACCTCGACTTGATAGCGCTCGGATTCCTTCATGCGCAGGAGACGGCTTTTATCAAGATCCACGGTGTCCCAGGCGGTGCGCAGCATGAAAACATTCGGCGTGCCCGCCACCTCGCCGGTGGAGATTTCATTGGTGGCGCCGACGCGCGTGCCTTCGACTTCATTGGAGACCTCCATCTCCTGGGAAAGGGTCGGACGGTAGCGGCCATTCAATTCCATGGTCCGGCGCGCGGCTTCGAAGCGGCTGAGTTTGTCGTAAGCGGGATCATCCTTCACCAGGGCATACTCCGCGGCGGCCTCCCGGGGCGAACCGGTGGCTGCCAGCGCCTCGGCCAGGTCGTCCCGGGATTCGAAAGGAATTTTCCTGGCAACACTTTGGTCCCTGAGTTTTGTCAGGGTGTCGCGGGCATTGCCATACTGGCGGCGCTTCATTTGGAGCGCCGCGCGGAAGGCGGCGACCTCCGGCTGGCCGGGACCGGCGGCCTCAAGTTCGGTCAGGATGGATTCCGCGCGCGCCAGCTGGCCGGTGCGCAGGGCATGGTCGCCGGCGATGAGCCGCGCATCCCGTTCCAGATCCTTGATGCGGGCCGCGGCTTCGGCGCGGTCCCCGGCGGTGGCGGCGGGATGCGTCAGGAAAACCTGATAGGCGGCGCGCGCGGCGTCGAACATTCTGGCGTCCTGATAGGCGGCGGCGAGGGCCATCTGGTGGGGGAAAAGTCCGGTGGCGGAACCCTTCAGGGATAACAGATAGTCCACGGCCTTGCGGGGCTGGCCCGCCGCGCTCCAGGCCCCGGCTTTCAAGGCCACGGCATCCGGATCGGAGGGATTGGCGGCCAGCAATTGCTCCGCCAGCTTCATGGCTTCCTTCGATTCCTTCCGGCTGAGGGCGGCATCCCCGGCTTTGGTCAGGACATCTGTCAGGATCATGCCCACGGCTTTCCGGGCTTCCGCGCGGGCGGCCTCGGGGTAGCCTGGAGTTGTTAGTATTTCCTCGAAGCAGGCCTTGGCGGCTGCGGTCTGCCCGGCTTCATAGAGCGCATAGGCGAGGTCCTCCTGCCAGGGAAAAACCCTGCCAGGATAACGCGAGTTCTTGAGTTTTGTCAGGACACGGGCGGCATCGGCGGGTTTCCGGCGGGCCATGAATTCCTCCGCGGAGCGCGCCGCGGGATCGTCCGGCGTGGAGGTGGCGTCCTGGAGGAGCGAGTCCGCGAGTTCGCGGGAGCGGGTGTTGCGGGGATCGCGCCGCAACAGTTCCTGACTGAGATGGGCGGTCATGCGGCGGTTGCCCATGCGGGCGTAAGCCTCCAGCAATTCCGCGATCTGGCCGGAACTCATGCCATTGAGTTTTTTGAGAATGCCCTGCTCTTTCGCGCCGAGGCTTCCGACAGCGGGAAGATTGGCGGCGGCGGCGGGCGCGGCCACTTCGGCGCGGCGGACCTGGGGCTGGGGCGCGGCGGAGGCCAGGCTTGGCAGGAGCAATGTCAAGGCGAGGGAGAGCGGGGCACGTTTCATGTTCAGGGAACCGGGGATGGATTGAAAGCGGTGGTGGGGGGCCGGGGCGGGGCTTCGGATTCAGGAGCCTCCGCGACCGGGCGCGGTGTTAGTTTTTGCTCCATCATGCGGAGGCTTTTTTGATAGGCGTCCTGGGCTTCGGCTTCGCGGCCGCCTGCCCGGAGGATGTCGCCCATGAGCAGCCAGCCCTGCGCGTCCGGCACCTGGATGGCGGCCAGGTGGCGGCGCTGATAGGTCTCCGCGCCGGCCAGATCCCCGCGGCGGAACCGCGCATTGGCAATGAGCGGCCAGAGCGAGGGCTCGTCGGGCACGGAGGAATACAGCGCATCCGCCTCGGTCATATAACCGTTATTGAAATAGATGTGCCCCAGGTCCAGACGAACGTCGGGCGGGAAGCCGAATTTCTTTTCAATGCCCCGGCCGAGGAAGGCGAAGGCTTGTTGATAGTCCTCCTTGAGACAGCAGACCTCGATGAAAAGACTCATGGCCTGGAGGTCATTTTTCAAAGCCGGCACCGCCAGCAGGCGGATCGCCTCATCGTAATTTCCCCGGTTCCGCCAGGCCTGCGCAAGGTGCGTGCGCAATACGCGGCTGCTGGAAACGCGGCGCAGGCCTTCTGTCAGGGTGGTGATGGATTTGTCAGGCTGATTGATGAGTTCGAAGCTCCGCGCCAGTTCCAGGAAGTCGATGCTGGTGGGCTCGTGCAGCCGGTGATAACGCATCAGCAGGGAGCGGTTGTAGGCGGCGTAGTCGCCCAGGGATTCCGCCAGGAGGCTGAGATTTTCCAGCGTTGTGGCGTCGTGCGCGGCCTCCGGGATGGAATTGTAAAAAGCAAAGGCGCCGGGATAATCCTTCAAAACCAGGCGCAGGTCGGCGATTTCCTTGCGCGCCTCCAGGTCGTTGGGATCGATTTCCGCGACCTTTTGAAAAATGGCCAGGGCCTTTTCCGGCTCCGGCATTTCGGAGTAAAGCCCTGCCAACTCCGACATCGCCTTCGTGTCCTTCGGATTGTCCTTCAA
>JAQGPD010000153.1 GCA_028293305.1 Verrucomicrobiales bacterium
TCCGGAACGCCATCCTTGCCGTTGGATTTATCGCACGGACTAGCAGGTTACAGCCTTGCTGCCGCGTGTGAACGCCGGAAAGCGCGTCCAAAATATATACCGATTTCCAACTGGAATTGGTATAAGATACTCACGGGCCGGGAGGCCCGTGCTCCTTTCTTTTCTTCTTTCTTTTTTTGCTCCACATTGAGCGTGAAAGCATAAAAAACCCTCCACTTTTTGGGTGGAGGGTTTTTTGATGAAATCTCGCGTCCCGGTTATTTCTTCTGCTTGAGGGCGGCATCGATGAAGCCGGCGAAGAGGGGGTGGGGGTGGTTCGGCTTGGAGAGGAACTCCGGGTGGAACTGGGAGGCGATGAAGAAGGGGTGGCCGGGGACTTCGACGATTTCGACGAGGTTGCCGTCGGGGCTGGTGCCGGAGATGGAGAGGCCGGCGGCTTCGAGGCGCTCGCGGTAGGTGTTATTGAATTCGTAGCGGTGGCGGTGGCGCTCGCTGATTTCGTCCGCGCCGTAGAGGCGGTGGGCGAGGCTGCCTGGCTTGAGGTGGGCTTTCCAGGTGCCGAGACGCATGGAGGCGCCGAGTTCCACGACGTCTTTTTGTTCCTCCATGAGGCAGATCACGGGGTCGGGTCCGTCCTCGTCGAATTCGGTGCTGTTGGCTTTGGCCAGGCCGCAGACATTGCGGGCGAATTCGATGGTGGCGATCTGCATGCCGAGGCAGAGGCCGAGGTAGGGGATGCGGTTTTCGCGGGCGTAGGTGGCGGCGATGATTTTGCCTTCGATGCCGCGGTCGCCGAAACCTCCGGGAATCAGAACGCCTTGAATGTCAGGGGGAAACTGTTTCGGATTTTCGTGGACGAGGTCCTCGGCGTCCACGCGGACAAGGCGGACTTCGCAGTCCTTCGCCGCGCCGGCGTGGGTGAGGGCTTCGTAGACGGACTTGTAGGCGTCCTGGAGTTCGATGTATTTTCCGACGACTGCGATGCGGACGCTTTGGGTCGGATTGATGACGCGGTTCACGAAATTTTTCCACTCCGTGAGGTCGGGCTCGCGGGTGTGGAGGTGGAGCATCTCGCAGGCGAGGGCGTCGAATTTCTCGCGGTAAATCATGAGCGGCAACTCATAGATGGAGGACTTCACGTCACGCGCCTCGATGACGGCTTTGAGGGGGACGTTGCAGAAGAGGGATATTTTTTCCCTGACATCTTTCTCCAGCGGCTGGTCCTCCGTGCGGCAGACGACCACGTGGGGCTGGATGCCGATTTCGCGCAGTTTGGCAACGGATTGCTGGGTGGGCTTGGTTTTGAGTTCCTTGGCCGCGCGGATGTAGGGGACGAGGGTGACATGGACGAAGAGGCAGTCCTCGTCCGCTTCCTCGTGCATGAATTGGCGGATGGCTTCGAGGAAGGGCAGGCCTTCGATGTCGCCGGTGGTGCCGCCGATTTCGGTGATGATCACGTCCGCCTGGCTCTTGGCAGCGGCTTCGCGGATGCGGGCTTTGATTTCGTCGGTGATGTGGGGAATCACCTGGACGGTTTTGCCCTGGTATTCGCCCATGCGTTCTTTCTCAATGACGTTGAGGTAAACCTGGCCGCTCGTCAGATTGTTGAGCTTGCTGAGGTTTGAGTGGGTAAAGCGCTCGTAGTGGCCAAGGTCGAGGTCGGTCTCCGCACCGTCGTCCAGCACGTAGACTTCGCCGTGCTGGAAGGGGCTCATGGTGCCCGGGTCGACGTGGAGATAGGGGTCGAATTTCTGCATGATGACCTTGAGGCCACGCAGCTCGAGAAGGGTGCCGAGAGATGCGGCGGTCAATCCTTTGCCCAATGAACTAACCACTCCGCCCGTGAAAAAGATGAACTTCATGGGGGTTTAAAGAGGGCAGGGGTTGGGGTGGTGCAAGAGAAGGTTGGGGAAAAGGGGGGAAATTTGGAAATTAAGAAATTGGAAAATTAAGAAATGGAAAGATTGCGAAAATTAGGAAATGAGAATTTGAGAAATTTGGAAATCCTGAAACAGAAATCCGGAATCAGCAGGTGGTTTTGTCAGACGTCGTAGGCGCGGCCGGATTTCTTTTCATACCAGTGGACGAAGGACCGGTTGCAGACATCGGTGCCGCCTGGCGTGGGGTAGTTGCCGGTGAAATACCAGTCCCCGGCTTCGGGGGTGATGGAGGCGTGGAGGTTGGCGACGGTTTGGAAAACGACGACGAGTTCGCCGTTCCAGTCGTTGTCAGGATAGACAAATTCGCTGATTTTGCTGGAGATCTGTTCGTCCGTGAAAGGTTGATAGAGATCCTGCACGGCATTCCGCTGGGAGGCGGCGGGGAGGGTGAGTTCCTTTAGGCAGGCTTGATAGACGGCGTCGATTTTGGACTGCTGGCCGGTGGCTTTGAGGAGTTCCACGGCGGCTTGGAAGGCGATGAATTTTCCGATTTCCGCCATGTCGATGCCGTAGCAGTCCGGATAGCGGATTTGCGGGGCGGTGGAGCAGACGACCATGCGACGGGGCATGGCCCGGGTGAGCATTTTCAGGATGCTCTGTTTTAAAGTGGTGCCGCGGACGATGCTGTCGTCGATGACCACGAGGCTGTCCTCGTTGGGATGGACCTCGCCGTAGGTGATGTCGTAGACGTGGCTCGCCATTTGCAGGCGGCTGCTTTCCTGGCTGATGAAGGTGCGGAGTTTGATGTCCTTGTGGAGAATTTTTTCGCCGCGCGGCCAGTTGCGGAGGATGAGTCCGTCGATGAGGTCCTCGTCCAGCGTGCCATCGGCGGCGGCGGCGAGGATGGCGTTTTTCACTTCGCTGCGGCGGTGCAGGCGGGCACCTTCCATGAGGCCGTGATAGGCGACTTCGGCGGTGTTCGGGATGAAGGAGAAAACCGCGTGCTCCAAGTCGCCGTCGATGGCGTCGAGGATTTGCGGGACCAGCGCGGCGCCGAGGCGTTTGCGTTCCTGGTAGATGCCGGGGTCGTTTCCTCGGGAGAAATAGATCCGTTCAAAAGAGCACGGGGAATGCGGCGCGGGATCGGCGAAGGGCTCGATGGTGGCCGTGCCGTCGCGGCGCATGATGAGCACGTGGCCGGGCGGGACTTCGCGGATGGATTCGACAGGGGCGTCGAAAACGGTCATGAGCGGGACGCGCTCGCTGGCGACCGCGAAGACTTCGTCGCTTTCATAAAGGAAACAGGGCCGGATGCCGCGCGGATCGCGCAGGACAAAGGCGTCGCCATTTCCGATCTGGCCGGCGATGGTGTAGCCGCCGTCCCAGTGGCAGGCGGAGCGGCGGATGATTTCCGCGATGTCCAGCCGGGCGCTGATGATGGGCGGGATTTCCGCGCCGGGGGTGCCGGCGTCGCGCATTTCACGGTAAATATCCGTGTGCACTTCGTCCAGGTGGAAGCCGATTTCCTCCAAAACCGTTTGAGTGTCCGTGCCGAAAACCGGGTGTTGTCCGCGGTCCACCATGAGCTGGTTCAGCTCGCGGGTGTTGGTCATGTTGAAGTTACCCAGGACCATGAGGGACTTGGTGGGCCAATTCGAGCGGCGGAGGTAGGGGTGGCAGGAGCCGGTGGAAAACTCGCCGCTGGTGCCGTAGCGGAGGTGGCCCATGAGGAGTTCGCCTCCGAAATCGAAGTGTTTTTTCACGCTGGCGCCGTCCTTGGGGTCGACGCGGCCTTTTTTCACCAGCGACTCGTAGGCTGCCATCTGGGCGCGGAAGACGAGGCCGAGGGAGTCCGTCTTCGCGGAGCGTGCCCGGAACATGTAGGGCTGGCCGAGGGGGGCGTTGATCTTCGTGCAGGCGATGCCGACGCCGTCGTGGCCGCGGTTGTGCTGTTTTTCCATGAGGAGGAACAGCTTATGAAAGCCCCAGAGCGGGTTCTGGTATTTTTCGATGTAGTGCTGGGCCGGCTTGCGGAGGCGGACAAAGGCCACGCCGCATTCGTGTTTCAAAAAGTCGCTCATGGTGGGATTTTCACCGTAGTGAGCGGGAGGTAGGACGCAGCACGCGGCAGGGTCAAGGGGGGATGCGGAAAGTGGTGGGGGAAGTGTGCCGCGAAGTCGCGGAAAGTTCCGTGAGGAAGGATTGCGGTCGATTTCAAAAACGTGCGGGGGTTTTCATGGAAGGTTCATGCGAATTCGTTAAATCATTAAATTGAGTTCATCCGCTTTCATGTTGAGAGTGAATGGCTTGTTCCCTTCCGCCCCGGCGTCCTCCGGGGTGGAGGGGGAAGTTACGCATCAACCCTAACCCTCCCCCCGAAGTTATGAGTGAGTTTCATCCAAGTCGTCCGCCCCTTGCCCGAACCCCCAAAGGCCTGCGTATCAGGCGATTGGTGGAGGGATGGCCTTTATTGATATGGTTGGGCATGGCCGGGCTGGCCTATGGCATGCATTCGCGTGGCGTCACCTATGCGCGCATGAACGGCGCGGTGGATGTGACCCATCAATATGTCACTCCGGCCGAGGATGGGATCATCGCCAAGATTCTCGTGGAGCAGGGCGATGTGGTGCAGCCCGGCACGGTGGTGGCCGAGATGGACACGCGTGCGGTGCGGCAGGAACTGGGGGCGTTGCTGGCGGGGATTTCCGCCTCGCGCCGTGAGGAGATTTTGAGATTGGACCGCACCCGGATCGATCTGGAGGCGGAACTCCGCGAGTATGCGGTGACCGTGGCCGAGAGCAGTGGACGGCTGGGTCCCCTGCAGCGCTACCTGACTAAAAGCGGGACCGGCAGTGCGGGAAGCGGTGCGGCGACGGGATCCGGCACCGGGTCCGTGGCGGCGGTGGCGTCGGCTTTGCGTCGGCCTATTTTGATGGCGTCGGACGCTTTGGCGATTGAGAGTGAAATCGGCGAGATTGAGTCCCGCGTCGAGACCGTGCGCAAAAACGTCACCGCGGTGGAGGCCGAATTGGGGAAAGTCGGCGAAGCGATAGGCAAGATCCGCGAGGATGCCGGCACGGCCGAGCGCGCGGTGGCGGAGGACGAGCCGACCGCGGAATTGTTGGCGGCCCTATCCGAAAGCGAGCGCCGGGAGCTGGGGGATTTGAAAGCGCAGCTGGCCGCCGGGCTGCTGCGCGCGGGCAAGGGCGGCGTGGTGGACAAGCTGGACAAAAGCGCCGGAGAATTTGTCAGGGCGGGCGATAGCGTGCTCCAGGTGGTGGCTCCGACTGGAAAAATCGTGGCCTTTTTGCCGCAGGCCGAACTGGGCCGCCTGAAGGAGGGCGACAAGGTGTGGATCACCCCCGCACATGATAGGAACGCGATCTATGAAAGCCGGGTTTCCAAGGTTTCGCCTCGCATCAGCAGTGTCTATGACGCCAGCAGTCCCTTGCCCAATCAACGCATCTATGGGCGGAATATCGTGATGCCCTTCCCGGAAGCCGCGGGAGGGAATCCGCCGTTGCTGTCGCCGGGTCAGACCGTGGTCATCCACACCTCGCGGCCTGGATCGGTGCCCTTGCTGAACCGCTTGTTCCCCTTGGACGGTGCCGGCGGCTGATGCCAGGTCGGGCGGGAGGGCGCGGGGCATTGCCTGAAACCGCATCAACAAAAAAGCCGCCGGTCTGTCAGGATCGGCGGCTTTTTTTGCGTATAAAGATCAAACTTGTCAGCGCGGGGGAGGCGGGGGGCCGCCGGGGCCTCGTCCGAAACCACCAAAACCTCCGTTGTTGCGGAACATGGTGGCGCGCTCCTCCTCCTGCTTGCTATAGAGTTCGTATTGCTCCGGTGTCAGGATGGACTGCATGCCTTCCAGGGTCGCTTTCTGCCGTTCCTCGAACGCTTTTTGAACGTCGCCGCCCTGGGCCATGATCTGGCCGGGATCGAATCCGCTTTGTTCCTGCTGGGCGTAGAATTGGAAGGCGGCGTCTTTTTGCTCGGCGGTCAGTGCGAGTTTGTTTTGCAGTTCGTTGAGCTGCTGATTGGCGCGGGCCTCGACCTGGTTGGCTTTTTGCTCGGTTTTATAATCCTCGTAGGCTGTGAGTTGCTCGGGGCTCATGGCGGCGGTGATGGCCGCTTCCTGGGCGGCTTCGGTGGCGGCGAACTTGGCCATTTCCGCTTTGCGGACTTCCTCCGAGTCGGGCTTATCGCCGTTCGCCCGGCGGCGTGCATCGCCGGCTTCGCGGAGGGCATCGCGGTCGCCGCTGGCTTTGGCCATGGCGTCGCGGATGAGTTTTTCCTGTTCGGGGGTCAGGTTGAGTTTGGTTTTGAGCGCCAGGATTTTAGCGTCGGCGCGCTGGGTGCGGTCCAGGGCGCGCATTTCCTTGAAGCGGGCCTCGCGGGCGAGCCGTTCTTTTTCCGCGGCTGCGGCGGCGGGGTCCTCCTCCGTGGCGGTGTTTTTGGAGGCGAAGGTGGCGTCCGGCTGGCCGTCGGGTTTTTTGGAAGCGCCGGGGAAATCCGGTCCGGAGGGGCGCCGACCGGAGGCGATGGTCCTGAGCTGGGTTGTCAGGGTGGAGTTGGCATTGCGGAGGTCGCCCAGTTGCGTCGCCTGCCAGATACAAACTCCGGTCAGGCCGGCGATCACCGTGAGCATCAGATAGTGGGACTTTGACATGGCGGTGGGAAAAATTAGGAAATTAAGAAATTAAGAAATTAAGAAATTAGGAAATTAGGAAATTAGGAAATTAGGAAAT
>JAQGPD010000227.1 GCA_028293305.1 Verrucomicrobiales bacterium
GCCGGAAAAGTGGTGGACGGCCATCTTCTGAACCCCTCGCAAACCCTGGAATTGTCAGGCACGGACCCGGTCGCCATCACTTCCCTGACCCCGGAAAAGCTCATCCCCAAGGACGCCGCCGCCCCCATCGATGTGCTCAGCATCCACATCGCCAATGCCGGGCCGGACACCCGCGTGCATGTGCTTGTCAGCCGATTGTTGCCGGAGTTCGACGCCTTCGCGGCGCTGGCAGGAAATGGCATGCCGGATTTGACCTATCAATCCAATGTCTGGAGACCCAGCCTCTATCAATCCGCGCGCACCATCGGCGAGGAATACCGTTATGTGTTGGAACGGCAAAGCTTGCAAGCCTTTGCCGGAAATCTCCTCCCGCGTCCCGGCCTGCTGCTGAATCCCTGGGCCATCGCCGACACCACCACGGAGACGCAGGTCGCCGCCGAAGGAGAGGCGCTGAAGGCCATGACTCCCGAGAAAAAAGCGGAGACCCTATCCAAACGCCGCAACCTCGGAATGGTCGCCGCGCAGCAACTCCACGATCGGCCAGAGACTGATGCGGCTGCGGGCGGAGCCGTCGCCGGCAAGGATATCGCCGCTCCGAAATTGAGTGCGGATTTGTCGTTCCTGGCGGAAGCGGGAGCGACCGCATTCAATCTCAAACCGGACGCCAATGGCAACGTGCACATCGCCGCCGGCGCCCTGGGGCATGGGCAAATGATGCGTGTGGTCGCGGTCTCCGGCGAGTCCTCGGCGGTGCGGGATTTTATTCTTCCTGACAAACCCATCCAGGTCCGCGATCTCCGCCTAATTAAAGGACTGGACCCCGCCGGACACTTCGCCCAGCAGAACACGGTGACGGTGCTGGAGAAGGATGCGCCCTTCGTTCTCAAGGACGCCCTGAGCGCGCGGCATCGGCCCTATGCGGACCTCGACAGTGCCAGGGATTTGTTGACCAATCTCAGCAAGAATCCCACCCTCGCCGAGTTCGCGTTCCTGCGCACCTGGCCTTCCCTGGACGCCGCCGCGAAGCGTTCTCTCTATTCTAAATTCGCCTGCCACGAGCTGAGCTTTTTCCTGTCCCGCAAAGACCCGGAGTTTTTCAAATCGGTCATCCAGCCCTATCTCATCAACAAACGGGACCGGACCTTTATGGACGATTATTTGCTGCACGAAGTGGATCCGGCGCCGGTCCTTGAGCGCTGGCTGGCCTTGACCTCCTATCAAAAGTTGAACACGGCGGAAAAACTGCTGTTTGCCAGAGCCTGGGACCAGGCGCATTTGAAATTCGTGGTGCCCCATCTCACCACGGCGCAAAGGGATCTGGACGACTATCTGATCACTATTCCGCGCGATCCCGCCAAGGACAGCTTCTGGTTTGAAAGCGCGCTGGGCAGCATCGCCGGGAATGAACTCGCATTGGGACAAACGCAAATGGGCCGGGGCGGGGTCGATGCGTTTTCCGATTCCGCCTTTGTCCAGGCCGATGTGAGCAGCTACTCGGCGCCACCCCGCCCGGCGTCAGCCCCCGCACCTGCCCCCGCACCCGCGACGGCAGCTCCTGCGGAAGATGCGCTGGTGGAATTGCGTGCCGCGCGCAGTCATGAGCGGCTCAAGGAAGCCAACATGGGTGAGGATTGGGCCTATCAACAAGCCGCGAAAAACAAGCCTCTCTACCGCCAGACTGAACTCACCAAGGAATTCGCGGAGAACAACTACTATCAAATCCTCAACGCGGATCAGATCGCCGGTCTGATCCAACCCAACCGGTTCTGGCAGGACTACGCCCGTTGGGATGGAAAAGGCCCATTCCTCTCCGCCAACCTCGCGGAGGCGACCAACAATTTCTCCGAAATGATGTTGGCCCTGGCGGTGCTGGATCTGCCTTTCGCCCAGGACACGAAACCCGCGAAGTCGGAGCTGAAGGATGGCGTCCTAACTCTGGTGCCGACGGGCCGCAGTTTGCTTTTCCGTCAGGAGATCAAGGCCGCCGAACCTGACAAAGACGGGGTGCCGCTGCTGGTCAGCCAGAATTTTTACCTGGCCGGCGACCGCTTCACGGAAACGAACGGCGAAAAATCCGACAAGTTTGTGGAGGGTGAATTCCTGGCGGGAGTCGTTTATGGCAGCCGCGTGGTGGTCACCAATCCAGGCTCCAGCCGGCGGAAACTCGATGTGCTGTTCCAGATCCCGACCGGGGCCGTGCCGGTGGAGAAAACCCGCGCCACGCAGTCGCTTCCCATCACGCTGGAGGGCTTCCACACGCAGACGCTGGACTTCAATTTCTACTTCCCGCAGCCTGGCGAATTTGTGAACTACCCTGTGCACGTGAGCCGCGAAGGCAAGATCGCAGCCGCCGCCGCGCCCGTGAAATTCAAGGTGGTGACCACCCTGACCACTCTCGATAAAACGTCCTGGGAATACCTCAGCCAGCACGGCAGCACCGACGAGGTCATCGCCTACCTTGAGAAGCACAATCTCCACGCCACCGACCTCGAACGCGCCGCGTGGCGGCTGAAGGAACCGGATTTCTATGGACGCCTGATGACGCTGCTGCGCGGCCGGAAGTTTTATAACAAAACTGTTTTCAGCTATGGCGTCCTTCACAAGGACACCGCCGCCATCCGTGATTTGCTGCCGGACGTGTTGATGTGGGAGACGAGATTCGACGCCGGCACGGTTTTGGATTCCCCCCTGCTGACCATCGATCCCATCGAGCAAAAGACCTTCCAGTGGTTGGAATACAGCCCCTTGGTCAATGCCCGCACGCATCGGCTGGGGGCGGACCGCGTGATCCTGAATAACAAATTCCGCGATCAATATGCCGCCTTCCTGCACCTGCTCAGTTTCCGCGAAGCGTTCTCGGACGAGGAGAAACTGGGACTCGCGGAAGCTTTGTTATTGCAGGACCGGCTGGAAGAATCCGCCGCATGGCTGGCGGCGGTGAAGGTTGAAAATGTGCATGAACGCCTGCAATACGATTACCTCCAAGCCTGGCTGGCCATGAGCGCCGGCGACTTGCCCGCCGCCCGCCGCATCGCGACGGCCCGGACCGCCGCGGCACTGCCGGACCGCTGGGCCGCGAAGTTCCAGGAGCTCACCGCGCAGTTGGATGAGATCGATGGCAAAGTCCCCGCCAATGCGCGGCCCGAGGACCGCGAGGCCACGCAGGGCCGCCTCGCCGCCGCGGAGCCGCAATACAAGGTGAGGGTGGAGTCGAAGTCCGTAACTTTGGACTATCGGAACCTGACGGAAGTGACCGTGAATTATTATCCGATGGACCTGGAGTTCCTCTTCAGCGCGAATCCATTTGTCGGTCAGGATACCGCGCGGTTCCGCAGCATCCGACCGAACCAGACGGAACGCCTGACATTGGCTCCTGACAAAACGACACACAGCTTCCCGCTTCCCGCGGCATGGCAAAATACAAACGTGCTGGTGGAAATCACCGCCGCCGGGCAGACCAAAGCGGTGGCTTCCTATGCGAACCAACTGGACGTGCAGATCAGCGAAAACTATGGCCAGCTCCAAGTCCGCCACGCCGGCGATCAGCGTCCTCTGCCCAAAACCTATGTGAAGGTTTTCGCGCAGATCGAGGGCAAGCCCGTCTTCTACAAGGACGGCTACACCGACCTCCGCGGAAAGTTCGACTACACCAGCCTCAGCACCTCGGGCCTGGATAAGACCACCCGGTTTTCCCTCCTGATCCTATCCGCGGAACACGGTGCCACCGTCCGCGAAGCCGCCCCTCCGGCGCGGTGAAGACAGCGGATGCTAACAAGAAGCCATTCCGTCCTTCGGTCCGGGATCGAAGGACGGAATGCTGTTATCGGTGATGTGTCAGGGCTATTGAGGCGGCGGGGGAAAAACGCCCGCAAAATCTGTTTTATTTATAACACTCAACAGTCATCAACCGGATGCCGGCGGCGAAAACCGGTGCGGGCGCTCTCATGTCGCCCCGGCCGCGCCGCGCCCCGGGTTTCGGCTTGCTCCCACGCCCATCCCCCGCTGCCTTCCCTCCAATCTCCTTCCGAATGCTCACCCTCCAACCCATCGGTTTTGTCAGAACCGGAAAACACGCGAAATTCCAGGCGCTTCATCAGCCTGCCGAGTCCGCCCAGGAACAACACATCCTGGAACTCGTCCCCGGCCAGGGTTATGAAAACGGCCTGCGTGACCTAACGGGTTTTTCCCGCATCTGGCTTATTTGGTGGTTTCATAAAAACGACACCTGGCGCCCCATGGTCCTCCCCCCGCGCGGCCCCGCGATCCGCCGCGGTGTCTTCGCCACCCGCTCGCCCCACCGTCCGAATTTTCTCGGCATGACTCCCGTGCAGCTGCTGGCCATTGAAAAAAACCGCCTCCTCCTTGGCCCCTGCGACCTCGTGGACGGCACCCCGGTTTTTGATATCAAACCCTACATCCCCGCCTACGACTCATTCCCGGACGAACGCTCCGGCTGGACCGGCGAGGTGGACGCCGGGCTCGCCGCACCGCCTGCTTTCGCCATCGAATGGTCCCCACTCGCCCACGACCAGGCTGAATGGCTCGCCAGGGAATGGCACGTGGACTTCCGCCCCCGCCTGGAGGAATTGCTCGGCCGTGATCCCTCGCCCCACCGCACCCGCCGCATCAAAAAACGCCCGGATGGCCAATTCCAAATCGGCTGCGGCGGCTGGCTGGCGGATTTCGCGGTTCTGGAAAAAACCGTTCATATTATCCGCATCGATCCCGGCTACCCCGCCCGCCTGCTGGAGGAATCCGAGCCAGGATCCATCCCGGACCACGCCGCCCAACTCGCCTTTCTCAAGCATTGGGGGTCCACCCGCGACGCCTGAACCCTCGGCTCCCGGCCGCGGGCCATTGCGCAAATTTATACCCGGATGGGGGCGGAAAAGTTTGAAGAAACCGGCATCAAGCCCGCGTATTTCCTCCTGATTCCTTTTCCCTCACCCCTTCAGTCCCCCATGAAACGCCTCGCGCTGCTCCTTTTCGCCCTCATGTCCTCACTCTCCTTTGCCGGCCTGTATGACATTCCTCTGAAGGACATCGACGGCAAGGAAGTCACCCTGAAATCCTATGAAGGCAAAGTCCTCCTCGTTGTCAACGTCGCCTCCAAATGCGGCCTGACCCCCCAATATCAAGCCCTCCAGGCCCTGCAGGAAAAATACGCCGACAAAGGATTCACCATCCTCGCCTTCCCCTCCAACGACTTCGGAGCCCAGGAACCCGGCACCAATCTCGAGATCAAGGAATTCTGCTCCACCAAATATAAAGTCAGCTTTCCCCTCTTCGACAAAGTCCACGTCAAAGGCGAGGACCAACATAAACTCTACAAGGAACTCACCGGAAAAGACGGCGCCTTCCCCGGCGACGTGAAATGGAACTTCGGAAAATTTCTCATCGGCAAGGACGGCAAACCCCTCGCCCGCTTCGAACCCGGCACCACCCCGGACGACGCCGCCCTGGTAAAAGCCGTCGAAGATGCCCTGGCCAAAAAGTAGGAAACCGGCCCCGGGGAGCACACGCGCCCCGCGTGTAGATTTCGGCGCCCCGCCGAAATCCTAAAACCCCCTTGGCGAAGCCAACACTTCCCCCCAAAAGCATCCAGCCCCCCATTTCCCGTCCCCCGGTATCGTTCCCCAGTTCCTTCCCCCTTTCCCCGTTCCCGTTCCCGTTCCCCATTTCCAAATCCCCCCATTTCCAAATTTCTTAATTTCCCGATTTCTTAATTTTCAAAATTTTCCCAAAAATTTTCCCCAAGTTTCCCCTTAGCGCCGGTCCCGTCCGGGCGTAACTGAGAGCCATGTCGTCCGCGCTTTCCAGTCCCTCCCCCTCGCATTCCCCGCAAGCCTCCCCCGGCACCAGCCCCGCCTCCCTCGAGTTCCCCCCCACCGGCGCGGCTTTCTTCACCCTGCCTAACGGATTGGAGATTTTCGTCAAGGAGGACCACAACGCCCCGCTCGTCAGCGTCCAGACCTGGGTCCGCACCGGCAGCATCCATGAAGGCCACCTCCGCGGCACCGGAGTCTCCCACCTGGTCGAGCACATGGTCTTCCAAGGCGCGGGCGACCGTGGCCCTGGCGAACTCGCCAAAGCCGTGCAGGACGGCGGGGGTTATCTGAATGCCTACACCTCTTTCGACCGCACCGTTTATTGGATAGACACCCTGACCGAAAGTCTGGAAACCGCACTGCACGTCCTCTCGGACCTGACCACCCGCGCCACATTTCCCAGTGCGGAATTCGACAAGGAAAAAGATGTTATCCGCCGCGAGATAGACATGGGCCGCGACGATCCCGGCCGCACGCTGAGCCAACTGATGTTCAGCACCGTTTACCGCGAGCATCCGTTCCGCGAGCCGGTCATCGGCCACCTCGACCGCTTCAACGCCGTGGACCGCGACACCGCTTTCCAATACGACCGCGAGCGCTATCAACCCGGAAACATGTTCGTCGTCATCGTCGGCGACACCACCGCGGAAGCCGCGCGCGCCCTGGTGGAAAAACATTTCTCCCACGCCGCGCCCTGTTTCGCGCCCCCCATCAGCGTCCTCCCCGAGCCCCCGCAGGCCGGCCCGCGCCGCGCCGCCCTGACATTTCCCACGGAGATCACCCGCATGGAACTCGCCTGGCGCATTCCCGGCCTGCTGCATCCTGACACCCCCGCCCTGGAAGTCCTCGGCGTGCTCGCCGGCACCGGCCGCGCGTCCCGCCTGTTCCGTGAAATCCGCGAGCGCCGCTCCCTCGTTCACAGCATCAGCGCCGGCGCCTACACCCCGCCCCAGGGCGGACTTTTCTACATCGGCGCGGAATGCGATCCCGACCAACGCGATGCCGCGGAATCCGCCATCCTGACCGAAATTTCCCGTCTCCGCACGGAACCCGTCACCACCGCGGAAGTCCACCGCGCCCGCCGCCTTTTCCTGGCGGAACAACTCGGCAGCCTCACCACCATGCGCGGCCAGGCCACCGACCTCGGCGGAAATTGGCACGCGGCCCACCACCCGGATTTCACCCGCACCTACCTCGCCGCCATCGACCGCGTGACGCCGGACGACATTCACCGCGTCGCCAATGCCTATCTTCTGCCGGACACCCTGACCATTGTCTCGCTCAATCCATCCCCGGAAATCCTGCCCGACACCTCCGTCGCCGCCATCGCCGTCCCCTCCGCCAACCACGGCGTCCCCCGCGTCCAGCGCCACGTTTTTCCTAACGGCCTGACCCTCCTCGTCCGCGAGGACCCGCGCCTGCCCACCGTCTCCATCCACACCACCCTGCGCGGCGGACTGCTCGCGGAAACCGCCGCCACCAACGGCGCCGGCCGCCTCACCGCCCGCACTTTGGTCAAAGGCACCACCACCCGCACGGCCGAGGAAATCGCCGAAACCATCGAGAACGGCGGCGGCTCCTTCGGCGCGGAATCCGGCGGCTCCAGCTTCGCGGTTTCCGCCCAGGTGCTCGCCCCGGAATGGCCGGAAGCCTTGAAACTCCTCGCCGACACCCTGCTCCACCCGGCTTTTCCGGACCAGGAAATCGAACGCGAGCGCACCCGCCAGCTTGCCGGCCTCCGCCAGGAGGAGGACCACCCCTCCTTCGTCGCCTTCCGCGAATTGAAGCGCGCAGCCTACGGATCGCACCCGCTTTCCCTCAACCGCAACGGCACCGCCGAAAGCGTGGTCAACCTTGATAGGAAAACCCTGACCGATTTCCACCGCTCCATTTTGCAGGCCGGAAACATGGTGATTTCGCTCTTCGGAGACGTCCGCTTCGACGCCGCCCGCGATGCCGTGGAGGCCGTCTTCCGTGACCTGCCCGCCGGTGGCCGCGTGGAACATGCCCTGGGCATTCCCGTCCCCGCCTGGGAACCGAAAACCCTCACCATCCCCAGCAGCAAACGCCAGGCTTTCCTCATCGCCGCCTTCCCCACCGTCGACCTCCGCCACCCGGACCGGCTTGCCCTGGACCTCATCGACGAAGCCTGCAGCGACATGGCCAGCCGCTTCTTCGAACGCATCCGCGAGCAACACGGCCTGGCCTACAGCGTGGGCACCACGCAGGTCATCGGCATGGCGCCGGGCTTGTTCACCTTCTATCTGAGCACCTCCCCCGCCCAATTGGATTTTGCGCAAAAGGAATTGTTATCGGAAATCCACAACCTCGCCCACGACGGGCTCACCGCCGCGGAACTCGACCGCGCCCGCCGCACCTGGACCGGCAAGCAGGCCATGCAGCACCAAAGCAACGCCGGCCTCGCCCAACAATCCGCCCTCAACGAACTCTACGGCCTGGGCCACGACCACGACCAACGCATCCTCG